>NZ_JBPWAP010000009.1:0-127039 GCF_051776705.1 Bacillus cereus group sp. BceL291
GAAATCGAAAGACTATCGCACTCTGTAAAGAGTGTCATATGAAAAGACACAAGGGCGAGATATAAAATGCAGAAGACAGATGGAGAGCCGGATACATTGAGAGATGTAAGTCCGGTTCGGGGAGGAACATTTGGAAACCTATCACAGGAATGTAATAAGGCGCTGGATGTTTACTCTACGCTTTACTAGTTGTGTTATTCATTCTATTAATAATTGTAGGATGCAGCTGCTGGGGCGGAGGATACTAATTTTTAATTAGTCTTCACAAATGTAAACTAAAAAACATTGAAGATACTTATGTATCGAAACAAATAAAAAAGGAGCGACTATGCTCCTTTTTTATTTGTTTTAATGCGTATTCTTATTATATTTCGGGAACGTAATCGTTAAAGTCGTTCCTTTACTAACGATACTTCGAATTTTTAAACTTCCATGCATCGTCTCAATAATCTTAACAGCAACCATCGTACCTAAACCGGTTCCTTTTGTTTTTGTACTAAAATACGGTTCACCGAATCGATGTATTTGCTCCTGTGACATTCCAACTCCGCTATCTTCAATTCGTATTTCAACTTTACTATTATTGATAGATGAGGAAATATTTAAGGTACCACCATTAGGCATTGCTTCAATACTGTTCTTTATTAAGTTTAAAAAACATTGTTGAAAGTGCTGTTTATTACCAACAATGGTTGCCTCAGAAAAATCCTGTGTAATATGTATCGTATTCATATTACACAATGGCAATATCATATTAATAACCCGATTTAACTCTTGTTTTATTGAAATTTGATCTAATTTTTCTGGAGCAGGTTTGGCAAACGTTAAATAATCATCGATAATTTCTTGGGCACGATTTAACTCTTCAAGTATATGTTTAATATATTCGTCTCTTGACTCAGGAGTTAAATTTGGTGTTTTTAAAAGCTGTGTAAATCCTTTTACAACCGTTAAGGGATTCCTTACTTCGTGCGATATACTTGCAGCGAGTTGGCTAACAATCTCCATTTTTTCCATTTTAATTAATTTTGAGCGCATTAATACAGCATCTTTTATAACTTCATTTATATAAACAATAAATAACATCAAAGTAGTCGGTAATACCATGAAATAAATAATATACAAATTATTCACTTCAAAATCTGATAAAGTTAATACAATTAAAGTTGTAAATATGGCTAGGAAAAAGGTTAAAAACATGGAAAAAGCTACTTTAAGTTTTCTATTATATGTATTAAATTTTGAAGATGCGAGTGCTGTAACGATGAACATTATTCCGTAAACAACAACGGTCAGCATGTTAAAGCCATAAAATAAAAATCTTGTAATTAATAAAATTGTAAACAATATGATACCGACAGGGAATCCACCATAAAGCGTACCTATTATGACCGGAATTTGTCTTAAATCATGAATACAACTTTCATCCATATAGATAGGGTATCGCATACATAAAATAAGCGGGATACTAGAACAAAGGGTAATCAGTAGTATTTTATATTTCTTTAAATAGCGCCCGCTATCATATATGAAATAAAAAACAAATATACTACATAAAATGTATAGAAGATTATTTAATACGTTTTGATTAATATAAACAAAGTCCATAATATTTGCCTCGTTATTCTGAATTTACTTAACATATGTATTATACATAATAACATATGTTAAGGTGAATAAACCTTGTTAATACAAGATTTGTTTGGCTTTTTGTTATAAAATGCAAACATTTTTCAAACGTTAGCTATCCAAAGATACTTTTACTAAAATTTTTTACTCCTTCTTCCTGCATGTTCGGTAAAACATGAGAATAAATCCTAAGAGTTAATGAAATGTCTGTATGACCTAATCTCTCACTGATAATTTTAGGATTAACTCCTTGTTTCAATAGTATAGTTGCGTGTGGATGTCTTAAATTACGAATTTTAATTTTTTTCACTGCTGCATTTTTTATTTCCTTATAAAACTTTTCCCTGAAAGCATTTCTGCATAACCCCCCACCTGATTTATTACAATTAATTAAATCTAAATCTTGATAAGCAGAACTGATTGGTAATAAGAAACGTTTGCATGAGATTCTAAATAAATATAAAAATACTAAAGGAAAGTAAGGTATGAAAAAACAGGTGTTTCAAGAAAAGTGGACGAGCTAGGTCGTGTAGTAATTCCAGTAAGAGTTTATTTGGGAGGTGGCTTTTAAAACTGATGTTGTTGAGTACATGTGGTAGTAAAAGGTAGATGGACATATGAAAAAAGTAGAAATTGATGTTAGTAGCAACAAACTTTTAATAGTGCAGGACGGGAATGTGACAGTAGTCAATCCACCAATGAGCGGATTTGGTGAGCAAGTCGCGGTTTAGATAAACGGTAAGGTTGATCGTGTAGATACTAAGTTTACTGAAAAGATAAAATGATTATTTTTAGAAAGATACCCAGACGGATTTAGTCGAGAAGCTAGTCAAAATCGCGTAGATGTGAAGTGAAAATCGTAAAAAAAAAGAGTCATGAGTGGAAAGGCTCATAGCTCTTTGAATAAGGGTAATGGTTTTATAGGTAAATATTATTATTAAATTCTAAAAAATTCAATGTTAGTAAATTAATTGGTATGTGATTTGAGTTTTATAGAAAGAGATCAGCTAACAACAGCTAGCTGATTTGCAGGTTCTGTAAGACAAAACAGAAAAGAATATTAACAGAATATAGAGGTTTATTCTGGTTGTTTGAACGTAGTTAAAGAAAGAATATCACATACTATCAATTTTAATAAAAACTATCTGTGGCTTTCACTTCTTTATTTTATTCACAAATAGTTCCAGTAGCTATTCCGGTTGGAGCGACACCTACTGGGACATTAGTGATAACAGTATTCGTAGCAATATCAATAACGGAAACAGTATTACTAGCTTGATTTGTAACATATGCTCGAGTGCCATCAGGTATGATGGTTACTTGATCAGGTATGATGGTTACTTGATCAGGGGATAAACCAACAGAAATTGTATCAATCACAGTATTTGTCGCCACATTTATTACCGATACATTATTGCTAACTTTATTTACAACGTAAATAAGGTTTCCACCCGGTGTAATATCTATGCCAACAGGTTCGGTACCTACGTTAATTGTATTAATAACTGCATTGGTAGCGGTGTTAATAACAGAAACCGTATTGCTGTTTTGATTCGTGACATACGCACGAGTACCATCTAGTGTAAACACGATTATTCTAGGACGAATGCCAACAGGGATGGTAGCAATAACTGTGTTGGTAGCAGTATTAATGACAGAAATTGTGTTGCTTAATTCGTTTGCAACATATGCAAGGGCACCATTTGGGGAAACAGTAATTCCTTGTGGAGCGATGCCAACAGGAATGGTATTAATAACTGTGTTTGTTGCCGCATTAATGACAGAAACAGTATTATTGCCATGATTTCCAACATAAACAGTTGTGTTATTTGGAGAAACAGCTACACCTATTGGGTTAGTTCCAACAGGAATGGTAGCGATAACGGCATTAGTAGCAGTATCAATAACGGAAACGGTATTAGAAAAAATATTAGTAACATAGGCACGAGCTCCATTTGGTGAAACGGTTACTTCAAGTGGTGCATTACCTACAGTAATTGTATCAACTACTATATTTGTTCCGGTGTTAATTACAGATACTGTATCATTTGTAGGGTCATCTATGAGTCCTGCATTTGTAGCATATACTAGGAAATTACATGCAGGTCCGGTTGGCCCGGTAGGTCCGGTAGGTCCAGTCGGTCCCGGTGGACAATCACAATCTCCAGTAGGTCCTGGTGGTCCTTCAGGTCCTTGAATACCTTGCACACCTTGAGGTCCAGTAGGTCCCGGTGGTCCTTCCGGCCCTTGAATACCTGGCACACCCTGAGGTCCAGTGGATCCTTCCGGCCCTTCAGGTCCTTGAATTCCTTGTACACCTTGAGGTCCAGTGGGTCCCGGTGGTCCGGGAATTCCCATTCCGGTCCCTGAACCAGTAGGTCCCGGTGGTCCCGGAGGCCCTTGAATCCCTTGTACGCCTTGAAGTCCTTGAGGTCCCGGTGGTCCTTCCGGCCCCTGAATCCCTGGCACGCCTTGAGGTCCTTCCGGTCCTTCCGGCCCTTCAGGTCCCTGAATCCCTTGCACACCTTGAGGTCCTTCCGGTCCTTCCGGCCCTTCAGGTCCCTGAATCCCTTGCACACCTTGAGGTCCTTCCGGTCCTTCTGGTCCTTCCGGCCCCTGAATTCCTTGCACACCTTGAGAACCCTGAGCGCCTCTAGGTCCAGGAAATCCTCTAGGTCCAGTGGCTCCAGTCGGCCCCGGTATTCCGATGTTACTTAATAGCGAACTATTTAAGATTCCTTGTAAAATTAAGTTGAATGTTTGCTGTAATAAGGGGTCCGATATATTTGAACAACTTATAAGTGAAGACAAGCTTTGGAATAGAAATTGGAATAATGCTGAGATTTGAGTGAGGGATGCAGTAGGTAAGGAATTAATTAATTGATTTATAGTTCTTATAACTAAATTTCTATTTGGTGTATTTGGTTGTACTGTTATTAATAAATCATTTAATGCCTGTAATGCTGATTGGAGTATTTGTATAGTTGTTGGATTTGGTGTTGTGAAAAAAGAAAGGATGGCTTGATTTAATTGATTTATTATTTGTAATAATTCTTGTTGTTGAGAATTCGAGAAAAAAACAGGTGTACAGCAATTACTTTGATCACAAGGGGATATAGAAATAAAGCAGGGTTGCTGAAATTTATCACACGGATTTTTGGAATTTGATTTTCGATTATATCTCATAAATACCTCCTTTTAAAAATTGAATATTAAGTAATTTTTGGTAAATTATTAGCAACTGACTTTGTAGGTATATGTTTAATGTGAAATGTTTTTTCCTTCAAAGTATATGCCAATAAAATAGAGGTGTTCATATGGGATATATAACCAATACTTGGTTGTTAGGAGGATGTTGTAATCATAGGAAAGAAAATGAAGGTTACAAAGTTTATAGGCAAGCGATTGTATTTTAAAAAAGCGTTATTGTAATAAAATTTGAAGTTTATTAAAAAGAAGGAATGAAGGAAGATGTAAAAGATTTTGAAAGATCCATAAAAAGAATTCAGTAAAACACTGAATTCTTTTACACGTATTTTTATTTGTTAATCCATTTAGAAATAATAGGAATTTGTTGTGCCTATTAAAATATGTACTGTTGGTAATTATAACATGAAAATGGATTGTAATAGAATAATGCATAAAAAAGAACAAGTAATAAATTAAACAAAAGCTTTATTTTATTATAGATAAATAGGTGACTCAGCAATTGTGCTAGCCGAGTCACCTAGTACTATGGAACCAAATAATGTTCTTTTTCTATATGTAGTTATGTGGAGTTCTTAGAGGATAGCCCAATAAACAGTTAAGGGATAAATAAAATCATTTTAGAGGGTTTTACATTTTATTATGTTAATGCTACAACAGCAAGAGTTAAGCCCAATGTATTTAATGTATTAGAATATGGTCCTACATTAACAGTAAGAGTACTTGTTATACCTAAAGGTGTAGTGAAAATAGCGGGTGCTGATACAGAAGTGAATCCTGCAGTATATCCCAGAGAAGTACCAGAGCCAATGATTGGATTATTATTAAGATACATAGTGATACCTGCCGAATTACCTCCTGGTTGAATGATAACTTGCACTTCATAGATTGCCAAATAGGTTCTTCCACCTTCAAGTAAAACAGTTGTTGGTGGTGTGAATGAGATTGCCGTACCATTAGAATTTACCACGGTATCTAGTGGAATCGCAGAATTTACAGAGACTATTGATGGGGTAGTTTGAACAACATTTAAACTGTTAGCCGTGGGGGATGGACAAGTGCAAGGTTTGTGAATGTTAGGGTTATTATCATTTTGGTAATTCACAAATAATCAAGCTCCTTTGCGTAAGATAATTTTTTATCCTATATAAAACGTAGCTTTTTTGTATCTAAGTTATTTTTAAAGAGAAGTTGAATATTGTTGGTCAGTTAACTTTTAAAAGCATTTGATACTCTGGGATTTAAAAGTGCATCTGATAAATATATATGAATGTTTTTTAAGGACATTACTGTAAGTTTGGAAACATAATAAAATCGTTATTTGAAACTGTTCATGAAAAAAGAGCACCATCGAAAGTGCTCTTAGAAAATACATTTTATATTCTGTTTTGAGCTACAATTTTAATATTCTCTGGTGGAATGATATCTTGAATTTTTTCTTTTAAATCTACTTGGACCATTTCTTCAAGATGTTCAAGTGAAACTTCAAAGTTTATACATTCCGCAGATGCGATGCTTAATAAAGAATAATTTTCATTCTTTTTAACGACAAGATATTGCGATTGATCTGTTATTACTATACACCCTTGTTGAATGCCTAATTTACGATCGTCTTCAAAAGTCATAAATGTTTCTCCTTTTATATGTATTGCCGATAAATAGTTTACTACATAAATACATTGGCTCATATTGAGAAACCTTACATTAGTATTACAATTTCATACGGTTTCTGAATATCTTATGGGCTAGTAATACGGAGAGTGTAAGAAGGTTCAATTGAATATTTAACAAAATCCTTATTTGAAAACAAGAAGCCCTAGAGTTAGGGCTCTAGGGCTTCTTGTTTTGGTATTCTCACATGGTTTTTCAAAAAGAATAGAACATATTGAAGATAACATGTGAATGTTTCATAAATGTATCAAACAAGTGAACAAAATTGTTATTGTAGAAGTAGTAGAAATGAAGTTTCTATTAGTTAAGTGCGTAAAAGGTATTATTTCCAGTAGATAAAATGCGCATGGGGCACCTAATCATTATTATACCAGAGGAAAAGAATATGTTATGAACTTCGGTGAATGAAAAAATGAATATTTCACTTTAAGCGAAGTTAATGAAAATAAAAACTTCATTTTAGTAGGTGAGGAGGATGAATGATGGTTGTAGAAGCAAAGGTGAAATTTGAATTAGATGAAGAACAAAAATTACAGTTTCAAAATGTAAGAGAAAATGAAGGGGAACAAGAAGCGTTTTACTTTCTAGAAGAATTGATAATGAAAGAGATTAATTTAGCTGAATTTTTGGAGATGGAGTATAAGGATAAAGAATAGCATTTCAGTCAAATCAAAAGGGGGAACCTGTGATGGAAGTAGTGGAAATCGAAGGCCAGTTATCAATATTTGATATAGGTTAAACAAAATTTAAACTGTACGAAGTCTTAGAAGCGAAATACCTAGAACATCATAACAAATATAGTTGACTATGTTTGTCAAATTTTGTTGGATTCTTTAGAAAAGTAGTATTGCAGAGAGAAACACAATGATTTGGAAAAGATTATTATACGGGACTTATTAAGAGAATGTAGGAATTGATAAAGCTTAACAAAATAGTTATTTTGCATAAAAAAACAGGAGTGCGTGACCAAAGCACTCCATGTCGCTAATGACAACACCTATAAAAGTATATGAATGATTTTCATAAATATGTTGTTAAAACTTGAAACAAAATAGTTAGTTATTTGAATAGAAAGAGATTCAAGAATTATAAGGTGAAAAGCGTCATGTATTATCCATTGTAATTAAATATTCATAGTATGAAAGATGGAAGACAAAATATTTAAAGGATGAGGTGAATATAGGATGTTTTTTGATTTTTTTTATAATAAAACGCAAATGCGCCCTTTAGGAGGATCGGGGCCTGCACAAAGTACTATTCAAGCAGTTCATCAGGCTATACAAGCACAACAACAAGCGCTGCAATCACAGCACACGCAACAAAGTTATACCCCAGCACAATCATATTATTCTTTACAACCTTATACCCCAGCACAATCATATTATTCTTTACAACCTTATTACCCAGCACAATCGTATTACCCAATGTAGATTATCCAGAATAGAATATTCTTTTTATTGATTTCGTATGAAACTATATATTTTTTATAGTAATAAAAATAATAAAGTGGATTTAAATAAAAAAGGACCTGCTGTGGGAGAACAGGTCCGTTACAAAAATGCCTATGTGGAAAATCAATGTCACCAATATAGTATCAATAAACGAGAATTCATTTCAGGTGCTAAGTATTGAGAAATAAAAAATATTTGGCGCAACAAAGTGGTCAACTTTATTAGCTAACCACCTGTTACACAAAAGAAAATTAGGCCCTGCAAGTTAGGATGTGTAACTTAAAGTTACAGTTATAGTGTAAGCCAGATTTGAAATGTTATACGAAAGTTATTTTGATAAAAACCTCATTTTGTAGAAATAAGGAAAATAAAAAAAGTACTATGCATAAGTGCTCTTTAAGAAAGGAGGTAACTCTTTAAGCGGAACGTTCAGGTTAGAAATATATGATGTGAAAAGGAAATGAGAACAAAATTTCATTTTAGATTTAATACAAAAGAGCAGCTAGCAAAAGCTAACCGCTCTTCAGAAAAACATTAAGAAGGAAGTTCAGAACTCAAGTGTATTTATAGTATGGACATAATTTGAAGGTCTATTCAGAAAAAAATTATAAAGAGCAACCACTCAGGTTGCTCTACAGATAGGAGATAACTCAGTGAACAAAATGAACACGTTAAAAATGTATGTAACAAATAGAAAAATAAGAACAAAAAAGCAGCTAGCAAAAGCTAACTGCCCTGGTGAATAAGAAGAACACAATGGTCATTCGTATTCAACCTTGGTGTACTTATATTGTTAACACTTTTTAGAAATTTATTCAATAAAAGAGCAGCTAGCAAGAGCTAACTGCTCGACTCTCGACCAAGAGAGCTAGAGTGGGAAGAATTTAAAGCTGACTTTTTAAAGTCGTATATAGTATCGGTGAAATTTAGAGATTTATTCGTGTAAAGCATAAAAAGAGCAGCTAGTAAAAGCTAGCTGCTAAGCTTTCGGGTATGAAGGGGAATCAGAAACTGTATATACATTATTAACGGAATGTTGTGTTTTATTCAGTAGTAGCCTAATTTGCTACTACTTGATCTTGATCTGCAACATCAGAATCAAATGTATTCGTTGCACTAACACCATTAAAATTATTAACGATAAAAGCGGCATTGGAACCGCCCGAGCCATTATAAGATTTTGTATTTGCTTTTGGAGAAACGTTATAAAAATCACCTAAGTTGAAAGAACCGTTACTGGTTTGTAAGACAAGGTTTCCAAGAATAGCTGGCATAGCTTTCACCTACTTTCTTAGGGAGTATTTAAATTAGTATATGGTGTATGTGTCTAGAGGTTCATTTGAAACGGAGAATTTTGAAATGAAGTTTGATTGAAAACTCAATAAAATAATCACTTGAATAGAAAGCGAGTTAAAAGAATAGAAAAAGAACGCCCAGGAAAGCGTTCCTTGATCAAGACTCATATCGAAAAAGCGAAAATGTGACAGCGATATATATTATTTAAGTTTTGAGTGTATGTGCAAGTTTAAAACAAAATCCTTATTTGAACAGAAAAAAAGACCGCATGGGAAAGCGCTCTTTGACCAAGATATATTAAAAAGTATCGGCAATTAAATTTTATGTATGTTTTCAGTTTATGTGCAAGTCTGAATAAAATCTTTATTTTATCAATTTATAGGTTGATACAGTTCCCCAAACGAAAAGAACCAAGTAAAAAAGTCTTTGTAGTAGACCTGCAGGTAAGGGGAAAAGAAAAACAAGTGAGATAAGGATAGTTATTACTATTAAGCTTAGTAAACAGAAATATGTCCATTTTCTAGTTTTTTTAAGATTCTTAGCAAAAATAAATAGTCCTGGAAATACCGTAAGCATGCCTATCCAAACTAGAATGGAATGTCCAATTAGGTTTACATCTGCAGGAATTAATCCTGAAACTATAGTAGAGATTCCTATTATAAGTATAAAAAATGTTGCTATTCTATTAATTCTTGTTTTTTCTAGATGTTGTGAAATATATAGTACTCCAATACAAAATGTTATTCCATTAACAATAAAGAGTATATTCATCCCAAAATGATTAGGGGAGCATATTTCATACGGAGCTATTTCGTAGGTGAATTCTCCGCAGGTTGTTACACCTAGATCACTCATTGCATGATGCAAATAGTTATAAGGTGCTGTAGAAGTGAAAATAAAGAAAGGTTCAATTAAAAAGTATAGACAAGTTGCAATCCAGCTAAATAAGCCAATTTTATTTGATATATACATTAGATACCTCCTTTGAAAAAAAGTATATTTCCATTATAGGTGGTTACATCATCAAAAGTGAAAATTTTCAAGTTGAAAGTCGATAACTCTGTTCAATAATATAGGATTTTCTAAAAAAATGTGATTAGCGGAAAGACGTATAAAAAATGGATGGGGCAGAACCTAACAAAATAGTTATTTGAATTAGTTTTATTAATAAAAAGAGCACACTTGTATATGTGCTCTCAATAAGGTAGATGAATGTCTCATGAAACAGAAAAATCCAAAAAGTTGTAATCAGATTTTCATGAGTAAATTTTTAATATTGTATTCCTTATGTGAATTTATGGAGCCTGTCATTAAAGAAACGATGCGAGTTGGAGTTTTAACCCAAACGATATTTCATAATAAGCGAAAAGGAGCACACATATAAGCATGCTCTTTAATAAGAAAGGTAGATCTCTATGAGCGGAGAGACTACATACAATATCCATATGTTTGTTTCTTTTAAATGTGAAGAAAAAATCAACAAAAGGTCAATGTAAACTCAATAAAAATTCAACAAAAATGCTATTTTATTAGACTGCGAGATGGTGATATGAGTCTTACTTTTATAGAGATATTTGTAGGTCGTGAGAGTAGTACCTTCACGACCTACAATATCCCTAATTCCTTTAATGGCGTTTCTAGTTATTTTAATAAAATTTCATGTTCTGGTTCTAAATGGATTAGTATGTGAGCACGATTAAATTGTTTCTTAATATTTTTCTCTATCCGATCACATAATTCATGGGCAGTTTCAATGTTATAGTGAGATGAAACGACAAGATGAAAATCTATGTATTCAGTTGGACCAGAACGTCTTGAACGAAAATCATGAAACTCAATATATTCATCTCTATAAGATTCTATAATTTTTATGATTTTTTGTTCCTCTACTGGTAATAAACGTGCATCAATTAATGGGGGAAAGGACTCCTTCATTAATTCGAAGGCTTCAGTCATGATATAAACAGCTAAAATAATTCCAATGATTGGGTCTAGGAAATACCATTCTGTTATACTAACTAAAAGTAAGCTGATTGCAACACCTAAAGAAGTGTATACATCAGTGAGTAAATGTAGTGCATTAGATTTCATTGCAATAGAATTTGTTTTTTCAGCAGTTCTGTTAACAATTCGTGATACTACAAAATTGATGAGTGCTCCAATCAACATAACAACTATTCCTAAAAATGGGAGATGAATGGGTTCGGGGTGTATCAATTTAAGGGTACATTCATAAATAATCCAAAAACCAGCTATAAAAATTAATAATGTTTCGATTGTTCCAGAAATATTTTCTACTTTTCCATGTCCATAGGGATGTAATTTATCCGCTGGTTTATTTGAAATTCGGACAGAAAAGAAAGCGATGATTGAAGCTAATAAATCTAAAGAGGAATGAATTGCTTCGGAAAGAATAGCTACTGAACCAGTAAAAATACCAATAACAACTTTTAAAATGACGATAAAAGTGTTACTTAATACTGACGAAAAAGCTACTTTTGATGAATTCATTGTTACATATCCCCCTACCTTTTATTAATTATTTTTTATGTTATCAGTTCAATATACAGTGGGTCTATAGCAATCTTTTTGCAAAAGACAATAAAAATTGAAAAGGTTTCAATATGTTTCCCGTGGGCATATTTAATTGTTAACCAAAAAATTGAAATATAAGTTAATAAAATGAATTAAAGACAGGGAATAAGAGGTGCCTAGTGCTTTTGATAAGTTATCTTCGGTGCAAAACTAAAAGCAGCTAGCAAAAGCTAGCTGCTAAGCCTTCGGGTATGAAGGGAAATCAGAAACTGTATATACATTATTAACGGTATATTGGGTTTTATTCAGGTGTAGAGGGAAATAAATAAATTTAGGCTGTTCCAACTTGGCTTTGGTCAGCAACATCAGAATCAAATGTGTTTGTTGCACTAACACCGTTAAATGTATTAAGAACAAAAGCGACATTAGATGAACCCGAACCATTATAAGCTTTTGTATTTTCTTTTGGAGAAACGTTATAAAAATCACCTAAGTTGAAAGAACCGTTACTATTTTGTACAACCATATTTCCGACAATAGATGGCATAGCTTTCACCTTCTTTCTTAGGGAGTATTTATATTAGTATATGGTGTATGTGTCTAGAGGTTCATTTAAGTTTGAAAATTCAAAGATATAGCTTGTGAAAAACTTAATAAAATAATCCTTTTGTTTATAGAAAAACAAGCTACCTCGTTTCATTGATTGTGAATCTTTTCTAAGGTGTGGTTAAGGGGATGGGAATAAAAAGAATATTTTCGAGAGGAAAGGGATTAATTTATGTTAGGAAATTAGTTTGATAAATTAAAAGAACCTAAATGTATACATAGATATAAACTTAATAAAAGTTATGACAATGAAGATTTTAGAACTGGTAAGATGGGGATAGTTAGTTATTATAAATGTGAAAAGTGCGGGAAAGAGAAGGAAATCAGCAAATATACTAATGATGTTAATAGTGACTATTGGGATGTTTAAAATAACATTCGAATATAGTCCGGCTAGAAAACTAGAGGACAACAATTCATTAAAGTAGCAATTAAAGCTGTTTTAGGAATAGGTGTCCTTTTTATTTCGTTTTAAAATTAGAACACAATAATATGAAATGCTCATAAAATCATTCTTGCTATACATGATAATAGTATAAACTCTATATTTCTTTTAATAATTTAGGGTTATATCTTTTCTGCATCAGCCGCTTTTAACCACGCTTCGTAGAATTCTGTAACTGATGCATACCGTTCTGCCCGATTGTCATTTACAGCACGATACGCTACCTCATATAATTCCTTACTTGCTTCCCATTTTATAAAAGAACGATCTTTTTCACCGCCTAAGAGTGAGAAAGCCATTGCTCCCATATTAAATACATTTGTTCTTTCATCAATTATTGCGTTTAGTTCAAATTCCTCTGGTGACATAAAACGGGAGGAACCCCATAGCCGGCCCATTTTATTTATGTAAGGTTTCTTACTGTATAAATCTATATCACAAATTTTTGTTTCGTTTGTATTAAAATTATATAAAATACTACCGTCATAAAAATCTATCGCTACATAATTTTTCTTTTCTACATAAGTATGGAAAGAAAAAATGGAATGTAAGGAATGAACTCGTTCTATAGCAGATAAATGTCTAAATTTATAAAATGGAGAGTTTGGATTTTTATATTTCTCAGGAGGTGGGAAGCGCCAATGCGAATGAAGACATTCACCATCAAACCAATCGAAAATTAATACATATCCAGATTGAACTGGAAAATGATCAATTAATCTTATGAGCGATTCATGCTTTAAAACTTCATAAATAGTAACTGAATTTTTTAGCCTTTCAATAGCATCACCCGTTGTTCCTTCATATGCAATTGTTTGTGCTCCTGCGTATTTGATAAATTTCTTATGCCCATCTTTTTCTACACCAAAACTTATATTACCTGAATCTTGCTGGTCAAAAACTGCAAATACGGTACCTAATTTAATAAGCCAATCAAAATTATGATGTTCTTTTAATTGGAATATTACACTATTTAACTGAACTTCGACGGAATTATCTTTCATAGATTACCTCACATTTAATATAATTAAGTTGTACATTCCACTATTCGACATATTTTGTGGAAATCCTATGCTAACAACATAAAATTTTATAAATATAATGATAAACACTTATAGAGAGGTGAGTACAATGGACCAACAAATTGTTATTAAACCGTATCAAAAAGACTGGGTTGAAGAGTATATAAAAGAAGAAGAGAAGTTCTGTTCCTTGTTAGGACAAGAAATAATCGCTGTTGAACATATAGGGAGCACAGCAGTAGAAGGATTAGGAGCTAAACCTCTTATTGATATGATGATTGGCGTAACAGACTTACAAATTACTGAAAACTGGATTGAGATTCTATCGGAAATTGGATATGAGTATGTTCCAAAAGATGCAACCAATTGGCGTTTTTTTAGAAAGGGAAAATGGAGAGCAGGTACTCATCATTTGCATGTTTATATTTATAATAGTGACGAGTGGAGAAACAATATTTTATTCCGCGACTTTCTAATAAGCCATAAATGGGCACGTAAAGAATATAGAGAATTAAAAGAGAGGCTTGCTATTACATATGCTTTTGATCGTGTTTCATATACAAAGGCAAAAGCGCCGTTTATTCAAAACATAATAAAGTTAGCTGAAAAAAATCAATAATAGTTGTCAGTGATATTGAAATTCTCATTTTATTTTAATCTTTCTCTCATTTTATTTTCTTTTTTATTTGATAGACTGCTTGTTACAAAGCCTTTATTAGTAAGGAGATTAAATAAAATGGAGAAGATATTAAGAAATAAATATTTCCATGTGTGTGTTAAAATTATAGGTATTACTATTATTATTTGTAGTGTAGAGATGCTATTTATTAATGTTATGTACGGCAATGTTCTGAATGTAAAATGGTTAAATAAAAAATTAGGCTCTTTTGGTGAATATGGGGCTATTATCGCTGCTTCATTATGGTTTTTACGCCATATATGGGTGTTTTTAAAGAAGAAAAATATACAAGGGTTTAAAAAAGTTAAAGAAGTGTATCTATTTGCAAAAAAGTTTCATGTATTAATTGGATACGCTATAATAGCTGTTGCAATTACTCATGGTGTTTACTTTTTTATAAAAGGGAGTCGTCATATTTTACTCATATACAGTGGTATATTTTCTCTATTAGCCTTAATTGTACTAGGGGTTTTTGGGTTTTCTTTACAGCAAGTAAATAAAAAAGAAAAATTTATGATGTATAGAAAAGTGCATCAAATCATTGTAATTATATTTGGAATAGGATTATTTATTCATTTAATTGTCTAGGAGGAACTATCGTTGCAACACATTTTAATTATTGAGGATGAGGAAAGTTTAGCAGATTTTCTAGAATTAGAACTAAAATATGAAGGGTATAAAGTAGATATACAACTAGATGGAAGAAAAGGGTTAAGCGCAGCACTTGAAAAGAATTATGATCTCATTTTGCTTGATTTAATGCTGCCTGGATTAAATGGACTAGAGGTATGTCGTCGACTAAGAGCGACTAAAAATACACCCATTATTATGCTGACTGCTCGTGATAGTATTATGGACCGTGTGACAGGTTTAGATAGTGGAGCGGATGATTATCTTCCGAAACCATTTGCAATTGAAGAACTGTTAGCACGTATGAGAGTGATATTTAGAAGAGAAGAACATATTGAAAACAAGCAGGTTTCATTTCTTACATTCAAAGATTTGCAGCTTCAGATTGAATCTCGAACTATAACTAAAGGAAATGAAGAAATTGAACTTACAAATAAAGAATTCGAGTTATTGCTTATGTTTATGAAAAATATTAATCGCGTACTTACTCGTGATGTTTTACTGGATCAAGTATGGGGATATGATGCAATTGTTGAGACAAATATTGTTGATGTATATGTTCGTTATTTGCGAAATAAGTTACATAGTGTAGATAAGGAGGAGTATATCCAAACAGTGCGTGGTGCGGGATATATAATGAAATGATAAAAAATATTATGTTTCGAATTCGAAATCTACCTATAAAGTGGAAACTAACACTTTGGTCCACTACACTAGTATTTATTTTATTCATCTTATATAGTGCTTTGCAGTTTATTGTAATTAATAAGTGGACTATAGATTATGAACAGAAACAAATAAATAGGCAAGTTACGGAAATAGCGGCATATTTCCAAGATAAAAATGATACCCTTTCGAGTAAAACATTTAAAAACAGTAAAGATTTTCTAAACAATATGATTGATAAGCATCAAATGATTCGTATTATTGACATGGATGGGGAGCCGATTATTACTGTTTCACGAGATTTTAATGAAACGTGGATAAAGCCGAAACAGGTTATAAAAGATGAGTCATTTATAAAAAGGCATTTAGAAGATCGAATATTAGTTAAGCGCATACCAATTAAAACGAAAGAGTTTACTGGAACTATTGAACTTACGAAAAACCTAGAGACATTTGATTATTTATTAAAAGTTATTTTAGTGGTAATGCTTATTGCTGGAATATTTGGATTGATATTTAGTTTTTTAGGTGGGATTCTTATAACGAAGAAACTATTATCAAGTGTTCAAAATATAACAGATACGATGAAACGTATTAAAAAGAATGGACTAAATGAACGGGTTCCAGTACGAGAAAATAATGATGAGCTTGCAAAATTATCATTTCTCTTTAACGAGATGATGGATGAAGTAGAAACTTCTTTTACACAACAGAAACAGTTTGTCGAAGACGCATCTCATGAACTAAGAACACCGTTAACAATTATTCATGGTCACTTAGCGATGTTAAACCGATGGGGGAAAAATGATCCAGCAGTATTAGATAAATCTCTTCAATCTAGTTTAAAGGAAGTAGATCGTTTAAATAAATTAGTTTCAGAATTGCTAGAACTATCAAGAGCTGAATCTGAACAATTGCATCCAATAGCAGCTGAGCCAGTTCATGTAAATAGCGTATTAAAACATGTTACACAAAACTTTGTAGTACTCCAAAGTGATTTTCAATTTGATATGAAATTCGGGGATGACGAGGCTTATGTGTCAATACCATCATCTTACTTAGAACAAATTATTATTATCATAATGGATAATGCAGTTAAGCATACAAAAGAGGTTAATAAATATATTTGCATAGAATCCAGTTTACAATCAGGGAAAGTTACAATTCGTGTAATAGATCATGGAGCGGGAATACCTGAATCCGATTTACCATTTGTTCTTAATCGGTTTTACCGAGTTGACAAAGCGAGAAGTCGAAAACAAGGTGGAAACGGACTAGGTTTGTCTATTGCAAAACGACTTGTAGAAAAATATAACGGAGCTATTAAAATAGAGAGTAAAGAAAATGAAGGAACAATCGTTACGATTACATTACCATGTATAATAAAATAAGCCTTCAAAGAAGGGGTGCTTCTTGCATTCCTTCTTTTTTTACGATCAAATCATTTTGTTTATTTCGAAATTTCTAGTACATTAAAATTATTAAGGGGGAATAATAATGAAAGCTATCGTACATCAATATAAAACTGGGTTTGACGGTGTAGAATATAAAATATCACCTGAGAGAGCACTTAATGATGGGGAAGTTAAAGTGAAATTAAAATCAGCAGGCTTAAATCATCGGGATTTATTTATTATGAATAATAGAAAAGAAATGCAATTACCTTTAATCTTAGGATCAGATGGTGCAGGTATTGTTACGGAAATTGGAAACGGTGTTTCTGATAACATATTACATACAGAAGTTATTATTAATCCTAGTATTGGATGGGAACATGCTACTGAAGTACCGGAGTTACCGGAAGTGCTAGGTGGGCCGAAAGATGGAACGTTTGCTGAATATGTAATTGTACCAGTTGAAAATGTTGTAGAAAAGCCGTCATATCTTACTTGGGAAGAATCAGGTGTTTTATCTTTATCCGCATTAACTGCATATAGAGCGCTTTTTACTAAAGGTAGATTGAAGCGCGGCGAACACGTTTTAATTCCGGGAATAGGCGGTGGTGTTGCTACATTTGCCATGTTATTCGCGAAAGCAATTGGCGCAAAAGTGAGTGTTACTTCAAGGGTAGAGAATAAAGTGGAACTTGCTGCAAAATATGGTGCAGATATTTCTTTTCATAGTGCCGGAAATTGGGAAGAGAGCTTACAAGGTGAAAAAGTAGATTTAATAATAGATAGTATAGGTCCAGCAACTTTTTTGAAATATTTTGATGTATTAAAACCAAACGGAAGAATCGTGAATTTTGGTGCAAGCTCAGGAGATAAAATTGAATTACCATTACGCGCGCTATTTTACAATCAAATTGATATTATGGGAACATCCATGGGTAGCCGTGAGGAATTTAATGAGATGATAAAGTTTATAGAAAAACATCAAATTAAACCAATTATTGATAAAGTTTACTCGTTAGAAGAAGCAATTCGAGCACTAAGCCGTATGGAACATGGAGAACAATTTGGAAATATTGTACTTCAAATGAATTAAAAAATATGATTTTGCAATTAGTATATTTAAATGAACATGTTATGTATTCCAAACATGAAAAAAATACGAATCGCCTTATTATAAAGGTTTACGAACTTTATACATAAATAGCGTATAAAATTTGTTTTATAATTGTCACATGAGTAATAGTAAAATGAGAATTAGATGAGAAAAGTTTAAGCCCATTTTCATAATGGTATTGTATACTGTGTAAATCAAGAACACTTGTAAGTAGGGAGAGAGTATTATGAATTACACAGTATTTCAGTGGTTTAATAATTTTGCTGATTCATCCAAACTATTAGATACGATAATGGTTGCAATTACAAATAGCGCTGCATACGTAGCCATTTTATTTATGCTTATCTTATGGTTTAATAATGGAAAGAAAGAGAATGCAATTAGAAAACAATATACAGTTTTATATACGACGCTTTCGGTTATTATTGCATTAGTAGTAAATGTTCTTATACATGCGGTATATTATCATCCGCGTCCGTTCGTATCACATGATGTACATCAATTAGTACCACATGCAGCAGATTCATCATTTGTTAGTGATCATTCTGTACTTGTATTTTCAATCGCCTTCGTATTTATTCTTAGAGGAGAAAAACTGAAATATATCGCGCTATTATGGGCAGTGTTAGTCGGTATATCACGTATGTATGTAGGTGTTCATTATCCTTTAGATATACTTGGTGCAGCTTTCATAACACTTGTTACGAGCGGTTTAGTAATGCAAAGTACACGTATGTTTGAACCAATAGCGAAATTCGTATTCAAAATGTATGCATTAGTAGCGAGACGAATTCCTTTCTTAGCAAAATATAACCATATTGCATAATTTTCTTATAAAAAGTTCCCCTTTGGAAATCCAGAGGGGAACTTTTTATAGTAAATAAGAAAAGAGTTTAGAGTGCTATGCAATCAAGTTTTGGTGAAGTTAATATTCAGAAATTTCACGCACCGTATTTTAATGAAATAAAACAAAAACAAAAAATAACAATAGTTAGTTTCGTATTGTTTTAAAGGAATTAAAAAGAAAACTTCGAAACATATAGTATCGTAAACAAAAACTACAAATTATAAAACGCATCTTCGTACGAATCCATTCCAAAAGAGAGGAGATAAGTATGCAAAAACTTCAAACGAATAAAGGCGCTCGATATATGATGATTGCTTTTATTGTTTTGTTTCTTATTATGATTTTGCGTATATTCTATATTCAGGCAGTAGGAGTCGTGCATAATGTAAATGTAAAGGACCTCGCGGATGAACAACATAATAAAAAAGGTGTTTTAGAAGCGAATCGTGGTACTATCTATGACCAAACGGGAAAGGTGTTAGTACAAGATTCTACAACGTATCGAGTTGTTGTGAATTTAAAAGGAAAAGATAAAGTGAAAAATAAAGATGAAACCGCACAACAATTAGCCGATGTACTTGAAATTGATAAAGAAGAAGTATTAAAAAACTTTCATGAGGGGCGTACGCAAGTTGAAATTGGAAAAATTGGTCGGAACTTATCTAGGGAAACGAAGGAAAAAATTAATGATTTAAAAATACCAGGTGTATCTTTTATGTCGGAAAAAGCAAGAGTGTATCCGAATGAAGATTTTGCATCCTATATACTGGGTTTTGCTAGACCAGATGATAAAGGGAATACGGAAGGAAAGTTTGGGCTTGAAAAGAGTTTGGATAAATATTTGCGCTCTACAAACGGGAATATAGAATATGTGGGTACACGAAGAGGGATTCCACTTACGAATGATATAGGAAAAGTAGAACCTGCTAAAAATGGGAATAACGTATATTTAACGCTTGATAAACAAATTAATAGCTTTTTAGAAGAAGCGATGAACAAAGCACAAGAGCATTATGATCCTTCTATGTTAATTGGCATTATTGCTGATCCAAAAACAGGAAAGGTTTTAGCGATGTCTAGTAAACCGAGTTACAATCCTAATGTAGGTGATATCGAATACTTTTTAAATGATCCGATTGCAAATGCATATGAACCAGGTTCAACAATGAAAGTTTTTACGTTAGCAGCTGCCATTAATGAAGGTGTATATAACGGAAAAGAGTATTTTCAATCTGGGAAATATTCCGTTGGTTCATCTGATATAAAAGACCATAATGGTGGATTTGGATGGGGATCTATTACATTTGATGAAGGTTTTGAAAGGTCATCAAACGTAGCTTTTTCTATTTTAGAAGATCAGTTACTGAAGCCAAATAAATTTAAGCAATATATGAATAAATTTGGATTCAATCAAAAAACAGGAATAGATTTACCTGGTGAAAGTAAAAATACTTTATTATTAAATACGCAAATTCAACAGGTTACAACTTCTTTCGGCCAAGGTTCTACAGTAACTCCGATTCAATTAATCCAAGCGGCTACTGCTATCGCAAATGACGGGAAAATGATGCAACCATATATCGTTGATAAAGTTGTAAATCCAACAAACAAAGAAGTTATTATGGAAAATCAACCGAAAGAAATTGGGAATCCGATAAAAAAAGAAACAGCGGACAAGGTTAGAAGCTTAATGGAGCGTGTTATAACATCTTCAAAAGGAACTGGTACAATGTATAAAGTGGATGGTTATCCAATTGGAGGTAAGACAGGAACAGCACAAATCCCGAATCCTGAAAACGGCCGATATATGGAAGGGAAAGAGAATTACATTTTCTCCTTTTTAGGAATGGCTCCAATTGATGATCCGGAGTTAATCGTATACTTAGCTATTAAACAGCCAAAGTTAAAAGGAGATGAGTATGGAGCTCAGCCGCTTGCTGAAATATTTAAACCTGTTATAAAAAACAGCCTTGAATATTTAAAGGTGAAACCGTATACCGAAAAACAAATAGCTGATGCAGCGAAACAATCTCAATTAAAAGTACAAAATTATGTAAATCAATCGATGGGTACAGCAGAGAAAAGTGTAGAAAAAGAGAAGCTACAGCCGGTAATTTTAGGAGAAGGAAAAATAATAAAACAATATCCACAGTCTGGCGAGGTAATGAGTGAAGGTGATCGTATATTTTTATTAGGGAATAACGCACAAATGCCAAATGTAAAAGGTTGGTCCATGCGTGATGTTATGTATTTCTCTAAGCTTTTGAAATTAGATTCGAAAACTTCTGGTACAGGTTATGTAACGAGCCAAAGTATTGAAAAAGGACAAGATTTACATGAAGGAGATACACTAGAACTAGAATTAGAACCGCCGTTGCAACCGTTAACAGAGGCGAATACAAATTAATTCAGGTATTTGGAAGGAGCTAGATGCAAATGGCTCTTTTTTTAGAGCTGTAAGTAATTTCACGCACCGTAATTTTCAGAAAAAACAATAAATAAACAAATTAATAGAGACACGTTATTAAATATCTGATTATTTTTTATTTACAGTTAAAAATAATTGTGATAATATGGAAAAAATAAAATGCAGTGAAGAGAAGAGTAAATAAAATGAATTTTTTACAGAGAGCTCCATTTAGCTGAAAAGGAGTAAAAATTCTTTATTGAACCAAGCCTCTGAGCAGCGCATCGGAACCTATTATTAGGGGATGGTGTGACGGGAGCTCCCGTTATAGAGCTATGGTATAAGCATGAGTTAGAATGCAGTACCTGATAAGGTTAATATGGTGACATATTAACAAACTAGGGTGGCACCGCGATGATAAATCTCGTCCCTAAGATTAAAAGTCTTGGGGGTGGGATTTTTTTATTGTTTTAAAACAATTTTGAAAGCGGGGGCCAAAAATGAAAAACTTTCTTAAAGATTGGAAATATCCTTTATTACTACTGTCCGGTGTTGGTATTGCGAATTTAGGGGCATGGATTTACTTAATAGCACTGAATGTACTTGTCTATAATATGGGTGGCTCAGCCTTAGCTGTTGCTGCTTTATATGTAATAAAACCATTAGCCACTTTATTTACAAACGCTTGGTCTGGGAGTATGATTGATCGTTTAAATAAACGGAAGTTAATGATTCACCTCGATATATATCGTGCGTTATTTATCGCTATTTTACCTTTACTTCCGTCAATTTGGATTGTTTATGTATTTGTATTCTTTATAAGTATGGCCAGTGCAATTTATGAGCCAACTGCTATGACGTATATGACGAAATTAATTCCAGTAGAACAAAGACAACGTTTCAACTCATTACGTAGTTTAATAGGATCTGGTGCATTTTTAATTGGTCCAGCGATAGCAGGGGTTTTATTAATTGCGAGTACACCAGAGATTGCTATATATATAAATGCTATAGCATTTCTCTTATCAGGATTCATTACATTACTTTTACCTAATCTTGATAAGAAAGAAGCTTCGGATACAACAAGTAATACATTATCTCTTACAGTATTAAAAAAAGATTGGAACACTGTTATAAATTTTAGTAGAAAACATGTGTATGTCGTATGCGTGTACTTCTTATTTCAAAGTATGTTCGTATTAGCAACCGCTACTGATTCACTTGAACTATCGTTTGCAAAAGAGGTATTACTACTAACAGATAGTGAATATGGTTTTCTAGTTAGTATAGCTGGTGCAGGATTTATTTTAGGTGCCATAACAAATACAATTTTGTCAAAGAAATTAGCACCTTCACTTCTAATTGGAATAGGATCATTATTTATTGCAATTGGTTATTTAATTTATGCTTTTTCAAATGTATTTTTAATAGCTGCTATTGGATTCTTTATTTTATCTTTTTCAATGGCATATGCAAATACAGGATTTTATACATTTTACCAAAATAATATCCCTGTTCATATGATGGGACGGATTGGGAGTATATATGGACTTGTTATTGCGATAGTAACAATCTTTATTACAATATTATCTGGTGTTGCGACTCAGTTCATTTCTATACAACTTGTAGTTATTGTAGGTTCATTGATCATGTTATTTATTACTATCGTCTTGTGTGTGTTTACTTTATTCCCATCACAATCTAAGTTGTATTCTACTGAATCAATAAAGTGAAACTTTAATCAGGGGGCATCCCCCCACTGATTATCAGCCCTCACCAATCGAGCTTTTACGGGCAGCAGGGTCCCCACTTAACTTCTTTGCTTTCGCTGAATTTTGAGATGGGGGTCTTACTGTCCACAAATAGCGGGATAAATTCGAAATGAACTTTGTGTTCTCATTAACAATTTATCGTATTTAATAAAAGGGTTCTTTCCCCTTTATATGGAAAAATCAATAAGGGGAAAGAACAATACCGAAAGATAAGGGTGGTTGTCGTGATAAAAACAAAAGATGAAATTGATAAAATTGTAAAAGAAATACAAAAGAAAATAGATTTCTCTGGAGTAGTTTTAGTAAAAAAAGAAAAAGACTTAGTCTATGAAAAAGCTTTGGGTTACGCAAACCAAAGTGAATGTATAAACAATACGATACAAACAAGTATACAAAATTACTTTTAACTCCTCACATTCAAGTAAATGATAAACAGTCCTACGGCTATGGAATATGGATTGAAACACGAGAAAACAAGGTATTCAAATATCATGTAATGGGATATGATCCAGGCGTCAGTTTTCGCTCGGCTATATATCCAGAATTAGGAATAACTTTAGTTATTACGTCGAATAAAGGGGCAGGACCTGAAAAATTAATGACAGAAATAGAAAGAGCTTTTTAATTATATGGATTTAAAAGAAGAGATACGAAAATAATTTAAACGGGTTCATGATTGTTTCTGTTTTGAAAAATATTTTAGTTAACGAGGAACCCTTTATTTATTAAATAAGGGTTTTTTGTAATTCTGTACAATTATATATAATTATATGGATTTTTAAATTAGAAAACATTACTATATAGTTGTAAATTTTTATTATTAATTCATATGAAAGGATGTGTTAACAATTTGTATATGATTAACGGTAGTGTGTTTATTATTTTAGGAGTTATTTGTTATTTAATTGTACGTGGAATATTAATTGGTACCAAAAATACAAAACATGTAATTTGGTGGAAAGAAATAATAAGTTTTTTATTTGTGATCTACATTTGTATGGTTGTTGCAGTAACTTTATTCCCTTTACCAATCGGTTTTCCTTTTAATATTGAAAATCTGAATCGCTCGGTCAATATAATACCATTTGCATCAATTATTAAAGACATCAATCAAATTGGTAGTGCTTATGATGGAGATAGCCTATTTATGATTGGTCTAATTGTAAGAAATGTAGGCGGGAATATTTTATTATTAATGCCTTTAGGATTTTTAGCACCAATCCTATGGGATAAATATAAGAAATTCAAAAATACAATTTTATTAGGATTTTCTATATCAGCTAGTATTGAATTGCTACAATTAATTGAGTCTTTATTTAGTGGAGTGGGACGTATTACTGACATTGATGATGTGATCTGTAATGTTATAGGTTCTATTGTTGGATATTGTATTTATATTATCTTTTTAAAAGCTATTAATAAATTTAACATTCGAGTGTTGGGTAAAGCTAATTCTAAAGGTGTGGAATTAGTTGATAAATAGGAGTTTAAACGAGTTATTAAAGGCGTACGAGTAAAAAGTACGTCTTTTTATTTTTATAAATAATGCTTAAGGCTGATGAGAAATCACATTTTCCATCTTACACTTGAAAGTAGCTATCGTATTTCAAGTATGGAATGAAAAGAGGAGAATATAATCTTTAAAGATAAACAAGTTTATAGGAGGATTCTAAATGGATATTTTACTTGTTATTCTTATTATTGTTTTGATGCAAAGTAAAGAACGAAAAGTGAAAATAAACCGTATTTGGCTCATTCCGGCTTTGTTGTGTTTTGTAACAGTTCAATCCATTATTCATATGGGACAAATAACTTTGCTGCAAGGACTACTGTTTGTTGTAATGCTTGGAATTGGCTTAGGTCTTGGGATTATACGGGGAAGAGCTTTAACATTTCGATTAGATAGTGAAACAGGTCATGTACTACGAAAAGGAAATTGGGTAAGTACAATAATCCTTCTTGTTATTTTAGGAGCAAAAATTATGATTAAACAAAGTATGTTTTCGGGTAGTACGCACCAGACATTAATGGTTGTAACAAATGCCTTTTTATGTATTACATTAGGCACTGTGATTAGTAGACGTTATTATATTTGGAAAAAATATAATGAATTAACACAAAAAGCGTAAATACATTCATCCCTTGTTTAACATTGCTAAGAACGGTAATACTAATTAACATTGAACTTTTACAACAAGGGATGATAATATGATATACATTTACACAGATTTTGGTGGAACACATACTACCTCACTAGCTGCAGCGTATCATTTAAATAAACTACCAACGGATCGTAAGTTAACGAAAGAAGAAATTTTGAATGTAGATTACTTTAATAAATTGAAAACAGAAGATATGGGAAAAATTATTTTTCATGGAATCGATGAACATGGTCATCCTGTATATACGATTGGATGTGGCGCATCAAAAGTTGTTGTACCAGCGATGAAGCATTTAGGAGAAATCTTGCAAAAACATTATCAAAGCCATGAAAAGATTATATTTTCTAATACATCACCAACAGTGCCTTTACCGATGACTTTCGGTGGGCTGTTTTCTAGAAGGTTCCATATTGATTTTATTGGCGTACCGTTACTCGTATGGGGAGCAAAAATTTGCTGTGATAATATACAAAGGCTTGTTAGTTATACAAAAGAAGCTGGCCGATTAACGAATGATTATGTTGTAATTTTAGATAATGAAACTTTTAAATAGTATATGATAACAAGAAAATCGAGCAAATTCCTTGATTTTCTTTTTTATTTGTGAAATAGACAAGAAATAGTCACATTTAATATACATCTACTATAGCCAAAACAATAAAGTCCTGTTACTATTACAGGGATATTCTCTTTTCATAACATAAATATATAGAAAAATTAGAAAAGAGGAATTGAATTAAGGGAGGAACAACATGAAGCGTGTTGCTTGGATTACTGATAGTACAACTGCGAATTTTAAAACAGAAGGAGATAACTTTGTTATCCCAATCGAAGTTATTATTGATGGAATGTCGTACAAAGATTGTGAAGAAGGTGTACGTGAACGTGTTTATAATGCGTTAAATGAAGGTAAAACAGTCACTACTTCACAACCTAATATTGGGGAAATGGTAGAGTTATTTACGAAATGCAAAGAAGAATATGAAGAAGGATTTGCAGTTGCTATTAGCGGAAAAGTAAGTGGAACCTATCAAAATATGAAGTTAGCTGCAGAAATGGCAGGTTTTCCATTAACGGTATTAGATAGTGAAACAACAAGTTATCCAATGGATGAACTAATTAGAAAAGCGAAATCGTTATACAATGATGGTATGACTTTACAAGATATACACAAAACATTAGTAGATGAAAAAAGAAGACCTTTTCATGTATTCCCAAAGAGTTTAAAAGGTCTATATGCAAGTGGCCGTGTAAAGGGCATGCAATTTTTACTTGGAAGTTTATTAAGTGTTAACTTAATATTAGAAGTAAAAGGTGGAGAGCTTTTACTTGAAAAGAAAGTTCGTAAAATCCAAAAATGTCGAGAATATATTAAAAATGAACTTGAAAAAGAATTACCAAAAGTACTTCATATGTTCCATGCTAACGATAAAGCTGGAGCGGAAGAATGGATTGCAGATATTAGACAAGCATTCCCTGAAATGGATTTCAAATTATATCCATTACCAATTTCATTTGCGGTTCATGCAGGTGAAGGTACAATAGCAATTAGTTATTAAGAAGAAAACCCGTGAATGATTCGCGGGTTTTTTCAGAGTGTCGGGAAAGACCTTATATACTATAAGGTCTTTTGTACCTCTTAAAATGGCTTGAATAGCGTTTATTTGAGGTCATTAGGTAGTTAGAGATTGATGACTATCTTTAACGAAAAAAGTTGAAGTCATATTTTTCAATGTTAATAAATCAGAATATTCTTTCTATTATTTCTGCAGTTACAATCTATTTACATATAAGATTATTAGGATTATATTGACAATGAAAGAGAAAACAATAGATGGAAGGGGATGTTTTTATGTTAAAAAAAGCAGCACTAGGGATTTCATCGTTAGCAATCACAGCGTTCGTCGGATTAGGGATGGCAACAGAAGCTTCAGCTGGACCAGCAGCACCACTTACTTCACTAAACGTCGTACAAGTAGAGTCTGAGCTAGGCGGGGTAGAAACAATTAATCAGAACAGCTTCAGCACATCGCGTAACCACGGGGGAAAATATTTATATATTACAACGAAAGAAATGGGCTATGGCCAAAACCCATTTGCTAAAATGAATGGTTCTAATGTAAAAAGTATTGATTCCACTATAATTGGCGGAAGACCAATCGTTGGCTGGTATTATAAATGGGATGCTTCTGGACACCAACAAGGAACTTTTGAGTACCAAAAGACATCTATAAATGCACCATTTAATACAATGCGTACATCGATTTATATCCAATAATTTTGAAAGCGTTCGCACATATAGAATAGTAAAAAAGGTACTTCTAGGAGTACCTTTTTTTGATTTGAATCACGTTCATCTATATTTACAATCCTAATTTCACAGCAAGAATACTTCCCATAAAACAAAATCCTTAAACGTCTATAAAATTAATATGAACGCGTAGTACAAGTCCGCTACAGTTAAAGTACGTAACTTTACATATTTCAACTCAATGAAAAAGGAAGAAACTGCAGTACTTACGCCGCAGTTTTTAATTCATACATGAATTCACAGTTTTTAGATATATAGACATAAACGTACTACCTGCTACTCTTTTTTAAATTCAAGATTAAAAAAGGAGTAGCTAAACTTATATAAGCTTAGCTTAATGGGTATGTGGCGGAACTTTAAAATTAATTACATCTTTTTCATAGCATAAATAATTTTGTATAGGGAGATGAAAGGATTTTTTAAAATAATAAAGAAGTATGTATAAACAAATATATAAATGGTAGTGATTAGGATGAAAATCAGTAAGTTTGCAGAAGTAAATAATGTAAGTGTAGATACGATTAGACATTATATGGACCTCGGACTCGTTATTCCCGAGAAAAAAGGAAGTCACTATTTTTTTGACGAGTATTGTCAAAAGGATATAGAACTTATATTAGAGTACAAATGGCTAGGGTTTAGCTTGTATGAAATTAAAGAACTGTTTCTTTATAAAAATTTAGGGAAATCCTTAGGCTATGAAAAGGATAATTTTTATCAATCTTTATTTAAAGTAAAATATGAAAAGATTGAACAAGAAATAAAAACTTTAGAGGAACGAAAATGCAAATTAAAGGAAGCGTTACATAATTTATCTATAGAAACTGAAATTTCGAGTTCAATTTTAGGGATAGATTTAAAAGTACTTCATTTATTTAAATGTGTTAAGTGTAACGGAAATTTAATTCTTGAAGATGGCATTATTAATAAGAATCAAATTATTGAGGGAAAGTTAATTTGTAATTGTGGTGAAGAATACATGATTATTTCAGGGGTTTTAACAGCTGGTAACTCAGTGAAAGCGTATGAAAAGAAATCACTTGAAGATTCTATTTCGGATTATATTCATGAAACTGATACTGCTTTTTTGGAAAATGTTCAAAGAGGAGGAGAATGGGCGAAAAAGAAACTAATGCAATTAGATTTAAATGAAAAAATACTACTTGATTTAGGGTCTGGTATTGGGTTCTTTTTACGAAATATTTATGAAGAACTACCGGAAGAGTGTTTATATATTGCTGTTGATCGAGATTTGAATAAACTTTTACTTTTAAAAGATGTAATTGAGAGAAGAAATGTGAAAAGAAATATTGTATTTATCTGTGCCGATTTTCTAAACATACCTATTCAGAATTATTCTATTGATATTGTAATTGATCAATCAGGTACAAGTAATTATAGTTTTGAACATGAGGAGTTCTTATTGTGCGAATTAAATTCTCTTTTTAAACACAATAGTTATTTATTAAGTTCGTTTATTTTATTTAATAAATTTAGTATAAATAGCCAAATTGCACCTAGACTCAGAGAGAATTTTACATATGTAAAAGTAACGAAAGAAATCCAAAGTTTACAGTTTCAATCGATTGATGAAAGTACTTCAAATTATTTGATACGAGGGGGAAAGTACGAGGATTTCTTTGTTCAAGGAGAAGAAATTTATACATATTCATTTTTCGGAAAAAGATGGGGTTAACCCCGTCATAAAAAGTCCGTTTTTATAACGGGACTATTTATGACGATTCCTATCTATACTTTTTACGATGAAAAGAAAAAGAGAATGTTAATCTAAATGTTTAGCACTCACTGGACAGTCTCTTGTCGGTGTATGTCTAGTAAGAGAAAAGATAGCCAAACCTAAAGATAATAAAACTAAAGATCCACCAACCCAGGCCATATTGGCGACATTATGTACTTGTTTTAAAGCTATGCCTCCAACTGCAGAGCCGAGTGAAATTCCTATTTGTAGGGCTGAATTATTAAAACTTTGCTGTATATCTGACGTATCCGGGGCAGTTTGGATTAAATAACTTTGTTGAGGTGGTGCAAGCCCCCAACTCAATGCAGCCCAAACTATCATAACAGGAATAAATAGGATAATAGAAACTGCAGTAAACGGTAATATAAATAAGATTAGAGCAAATAGAGTAATAACTATCAAAATACTTTTTTGAGCGCCTATTTTATCTGATAATACACCGCCAAACGCACCGCCACTTACTGCAGCTATACCAAACACTAAATAAAATATGCTAATCCAATAAGGACTTAGGTGAAACTTATTTTCTAAAAAAGGAGTAAAATAAGCATATAGAGTATAGTGTCCTGCTAACATAAACATGGTAGCTAGATGGGCAGATCCTAGTTTAAGACTACAAACGGCCTTTAATTGGATAGATAAAGGAGTTCGGTTTTCCTCTCCAGGTATTTTATCTAAAAATACTGAAATTAAGATAATAGACCCCAATGATAAAATAGCTATACATAAAAAAATAATTCTCCAGCCAAATGTGTTTGAAATTAATATGCCTAGTGGTACTCCTAGTACAAGTGAAGAGCTAATACCCATATAAATTAATCCTAATGCTTTTGCTCGATAAGCGGGATTAACAATTTTAGCTGCAATTGTTAGGGAAAGTACTACAACTAAAGCAGTACTCATAGCAGTTAAAATTCTTGCTATCATCATAAAAGTAAAGTTCGGACTAAAATAAGTAAGTAGATTACCAATTAGAAAAATGTAAAGTGAAATAATATATAATTTTTTTCTTTCCACTTTACTTGTGAAAATCAATAATACAGGACCTGCTATTGCATAAGTAAAGGCGAAAATTGTAATTAATTGACCAGCAGAACTTAATGAAACATTAAAATCTTTAGCGATGTCTGGCAATATTCCTCCAACGATAAGTTCTACAAGACCTACCGCTATCGTTGCTAAAGCTAATATAAATACTTTGAAATTCATTTTTTATATTCCCTTCTCTGCATTATTTACCGTAGAACAAAAAAACTCCTGACTACAAACGCTAAAAGACGCATTTTGTAGTCAGGAGTTGTTGGTTCCTGGTAGAGACCCCCAAGCCATATTCTTGGAGTTATACATGATTCTCATATGTAATTAATCAACGTAATAGAAGATACCATATTATTTTTTAGATTTCAATAAAAAATTTGCATTTGTACATGTGATCTTATTAATCATTTTATTTTTTATCGTTGTAGGAGGCACTAATATCTTCAGTTGATGTGCACGGGGTTAACCCCATCTTTTTTCATTTCTTTGTAGTAATTTTTAAACACAGTGTATTGATATTGGGTTAACCCGAGAATTTACACTTTATGTAATACAAAGAAAAGTGGGGGAAAAGTGATGGGAAGTTTACGATTACATATAGAAAATAAAAAAAGAAACCAAGAACTAAGAAATATTTGTTTATATTCAATTGCAAAAACAGTATCACTATTCGGTAGCTCAATTTATAGTTTTGCATTAGGATTGTATGTTTTACAAATAACCGGATCTGCGTTACATTTTGCGATTACGCTCATATTAGGAACGATTCCAATGATTGTTATGAATCCATTTGCTGGTGTCATTGCTGATAAGGTTGATAAAAAGAAACTCGTCGTTTGCATGGATGTACTAAGCGGGTGCTTATTAATAACTGTTTATATATTAAGCAACTATTATGGATTAAACTTATTCATTATTTATACTACTACCTTTCTTATGACAGTATTTACAACGTTTTTTGGAATAGGATTAGAGGCCGTAAAACCGAATATGGTTACTAAGGAACGGTTAATGAGTATTAATTCTATAAGTAAAATTATCGATTCTATATCTTTAATTTTAGGGCCTATGTTAGGGGGGATTGTTTTTGCAGTCTTTGATATTAAAATTTTTATAATTATAAATGGTATTTCATTTATCCTTTCGGCTATTTCCATATTGTTTATTAACTTTAAATTGTTTGAGCAAAACATAAATGAGGAATGTTCAATTAGAGAAATTAATTTTATTGAAGATATAAAGGAGGGATACTCTTACTTATTGGAGCGGAAAAGCTTAAAAAATACTTTTAGTATTTTAATTTCTCTTAATTTCTTTTTAGGCTTTGCTGTAACCGTTCCGTTGCCATACATTATTAACACAGTTCTCAATCTTAATTCTAAGCAATTTGGTATGATTCAAGGGACTTTTCCGATAGGTATGATAGTTGGTGCAATATTAGTAAAAAAGATAACTGATTGTTTTTCTTATTCTTATCTATTGAAAAAAATAAGTTTTATGTTGGCAATTTTTATGATAGTTTCAGGAATACCTGTTTTATTTAAACCTATTGTAGTAAATAATTTGGTATATGTTACTACGTATTGCATGATTATGTTCTTTTTAGGATTTATGATAGCACAAATTGATATTCCTTTAATGTATTTCATGCAAAATGAGATTCCTGAAGAATATAGAGGAAGAGTTCTTAGTATTGGATTAAGCTTAGGTAAAATAATGCAGCCAATAGCACTTGCAATATCAGGACTGTTATTAAATTTCATTCCAGCCTACACGCTTCCCATTGCAGGAGGTATTGTATTTTTTACTTTGAATAAAATTTTAGCAAATAAGTTAAATTTAGAAATTCATTCAAAAGATTATAGTGTTTAACGTAACTTAAAAAGCGCAGGATCAGCATCCTGCGCTTTTCTATCGTAATTCAGCTGTTTTTCTAATAACAATCTTATCAATATCATCTTCTTCATCACCAATAAATAACCCGCGCTCTTTTAAATACGCTTCAAAATATAAATCTGCTTCTGCACGTTCATCATACGGTTTTACAGATAAAACGAAACCTAATTTGTTTTGTTCTTCTAAATGAGAAGTGGAGATGTAAGCCGGTACATTGTGGCGTAAAAAGAGTTCTTTAACCGGAATAATCATATCTTTCATTAATTTCGTTAACATACCCATTTCAAACTCGAAATTAAAGCGATCTATACTACATAAATCAGCGAATACTACACCAATAAAACCTGTATTAAATACTTCTTGATATTCTACTTCTTCATCATTACCGTAAAAATTCTTTTCGATTAAATAATTTACAAAATAAGCAATACCATCACTTTGTTCAAATGGTTTCGTTGAAAGAACAAAGCCGATTTTCTTTTGTTTATGTAAATACACACATGACATGTATGCTGAAATGTTATGTTCTTTAAATAGAGAACTTGTTGCCCCAGAGAGGCCATCAAGTACGTGATGAACAATTTGAAGTTTTTTACGAGCGAAATAATAGGATTTCTTTTGTAACTCCAATGTATCAATAAAGACAGAGCCGATAAAGCCTGTATTTGAAATGATAGGTGTTTGCTTTTTTCTTCCTCTGCGCTTTGCTTGAGCCATTGTAAAAATCATCCCTTCATGTACAATTAAAATAAAAAGAACGTTTGTTCGTATATTTATATTTTACTATTAAAACGCTATAAAGTAAAGGGTTTTTGACGAAAAAAACAACAAAAAAGACACCTGTAAAGGGTGCCTTAAACGCTGTAGGGAAGAGGGTTCATCCCTACAATTTATATTATGATACAGAAACAATCTCTTCTGTATCTTCTACATCTAAATGACAGTCCATAGTACGAACATCTTGATCTTCATGACTTCCGAAATAAATAGTAATTTTCATATGTATCGCTCCTTTATTCTAGGAATACCTAAAATAATTACTAGTAATGTTAATATTTATTATATACCACTTTTTTCATTCCGACAACGTTATATCATTTTTAATTCTTTCAGAGCGTATAGAGTGATTTATAGAGATATTTTTATAGAAATAGTTACATTTCGTATATGTTATATTTAATACTGAACGATTTGAATACGAATTTTTATGAAAGGAGAAAAAAGAATGAATTATAAACAGTTATTAATAGATAACTTCACATATAAAATGTCATATATTGCGCGTCATGTACATGAAATGAATGTAAAAGAAACGAAGGACTACATTGCTGTAGATTGTGGTTTACCTGCAGATACATTTAATATCATTACTTTACTAAACAATGATGTAACGGAAGACATTGAGAAATTATATAAAGTGATAAACAACTATAATAAAAAGAAGTTTCCAATGTGTGTTTGGTTTTGGGATAATGGCTATGAACAGGCTATAAAAAACGAATTAATAAAACTTGGCTTAAAAGAAGCAGAACAAAATATTGCGATGGTAGCAGACTTAAAGACAATTCAACCAACAATAAAAATGCCAGAAGGTTTTACGATACAAAGAGCATCTTCGTTAGGACAAATTAAAAAGTTTGGGGAAACGTTAGCTAATCTATTTGGTACATCAGAGGAAGGTATACATGTGCAAACATTTTATAATGAAACTGCTTCTTTCGATTTATGGAATAGTGAAAATATGAAACTATATTTAGGGATTTTTAAAGATGAAGTCGTATCTGTTGGTTCATTAGTATGTACAAAAGATAGTATTGGTATTTATGATATAGCAACTAAAGAAAAAATGCGAGGGCAAGGATTTGGCTCCACTATGTTTAATTACTTGCTGCAAGAAGCAAAACAATTGAAAGTTTCTCAATGCGTATTACAAGCTTCACCTGATGGGATTAATATTTATAAAAAGGCTGGTTTTCAATCTGTTGGACAAATGACTGTATTTGAAAATCGACATTTAATTGAATAAATTATTCGATCCAAATTGCTTTCATGTAGGAGTTAATACATCATTATGAAAAAGATATATATCATTACAATCATTTGCACCATTATATTACTAGGTACTTTCGTTTTACATAAAGTAGATGAACGTAAGTACACGAAAGCTATTAATCAAGCAAATCATATAAAAAACATTGCACATAGAGGCGCTTCTGCGTATGCGCCGGAACATACAATAGCAGCGTATAAATTAGGACAACAATTAAAAGGAGATTATATAGAAATTGATCTTCAAATGACAAAAGACGGACATTTAGTAGCTATGCATGATGAAACAGTAAACCGCATTACAAATGGTACGGGTCTAGTTAAGGAACATACATTAGAAGAAATAAAGAAACTTAATGCAGGTTCTTTTTTCAATGAAAAGCATCCAAGTTTAGCAAAGAAAGACTTTGAAGATGCTAAAGTCCCAACACTAGAAGAAATTATTGAAACGTTCGGGAATGGTGCAAACTATTATATTGAAACAAAATCACCAGATGAATACGCTGGTATGGAAGAGAAGCTATTAGAAATTATACAGCACTACGAAATAAGTGATAACGTTATTATTCAATCATTTAGTGAAGAAAGCCTGCAAAAAATTCATAGTTTAGATGTTACTTTACCGCTAGTACAATTACTACCTTACAAAAAGTCAGTTCAATTAACTGAATTAGAGATGAAAAAGTATAAAACATACTGCATCGGTCTTGGGATGAACTATAAATATATTGATTCCGCTTATGTAAAGAGAATAAAGAAACACGGATTAGAAGTTCATCCATTTACTGTAGATAATGAAAAAGATATGAAAAAGTTACTTTTATGAGGCGTTGATGGGATGTTTACGAATTACCCGGATCGTTTACATTCGTTATTACAATCTTAAACTATAATGGTGTAATTATCACTGAACCAATAAAACAAGTACCCACAAGTATACAAAGATGGTTTTTGGTCCAAATGGTAACATCATTGAATGCATAAAGCCGATATTGAAATGAAATTTGAAAAAGAATCCAATACTGTTATTGGATTCTTCTTATTTAGCGCTAAGTGACTAACTTAAAGCAATACGATCTTGAATTTATAAAAAAAATATTACATTGAGTATGATTTTTCATAATAATCATCAGAAAGTAACGAAAATGTAATGAAGTTTAACTACGCTTTTTATATTTTTTTGATACACTGGCTACGAGAGGAATACCGATTAATGTAGGTAAAAACCAAAACCATATAGGCGGCAATAAATTAATTAAGGGAATATGAATACCGACATTTACTAAAAGTGCAGTAACAGCACCGATATAAGAGCCTAACATACCTCTAATATGGTGGTGAAGCCAATTCTTCCAACGTTTTTTTCGTGCGAGGTATCCATAAATCGCAAATGAATAAGAGAAAATTGCTACATAAAATAAATATGCGATTTTATCCCAGTTTATAACGGATAATATAATGGCAGTAACGGTGATCACAACATAGGATGCATGATATATTTCACCCCATTCCGTATGTTTTCCTTTCTTCTTTTGAGCAACCATCGCTACAATACCGGTGATTAAACATATCGTTCCAAATAATATGTGGATGGCTAAAAGAACGTTGAAAATGCTCATAATAATTCCTCCTTTTTTATTTTTATAGTATTGCAGTATAGGAGAAAAGTTGAAACATATTGTTTATTCGCCTTAATATATTGAAATAAAGGTACTTCTAGAACAAGTTTAAACGGACAAATTTTTCTTGAGTTTAGTGAGACACGTATTACGTGAAATGAAGGAGAGACTTCCATGTTTACATCTATTACATATTTACAATCAGGGAATGACAAGCAACAAAAGGTATATGATGTTTTGAACAAACTAAATATTATGGAGGATTTAGCTTTATATAATCCCGTTCTTTGCGGGACAATCCCGATAAGAATTGATACTCCTCAATCTGACTTAGATATTGTAATGGAAGTATATAACTTTGATGTTTTTGAGCAAGAAATGAGATCTTTATATGGTTCTTATAGAGGGTTCAACATAAAAAAGAAAAAAATGAAAGGTACTGAATCGATAAAGGTGAATTTTGAATTCGAAGGTTTTGAATTTGAATTATTTGCTCAACCTAAGCCAGTGCGTAATCAAAATGCATATAGACATATGATAGTGGAGCACATGTTATTAATGCAGCATCCCCATATAAGGGAAGAAGTTATTCACTTAAAGGAACAAGGTTTAAAAACAGAACCTGCTTTTGCTCAAGTATTAAATATTGACGGAGATCCTTATGAAGAACTTATTTTATTAGGGCAGGAAATGAAATTGTGGTAAATAAAATACGTGAAAAAATCCTCCAAAAACAAAAGAGGATTTTTTTATGCCGTTAACTTCCGAATTAATTCACTGAGCAATTTAATTCCGTTAGTCATTTGTTCTGGAGAAGCATATCCATATGATAAACGAATGTACTGATCTGATTCTTCTTCATAAATACGTCCCGGGTTTAAAAGAATTCCTTTTGATAGTGCCTCTGAAAATAGTTTTTTCATCGGAATGTTATGTACAACCTTTAGCCATATAAAAACTCCACCACTAGGAATATCCCACGATGCAATATCTGCACAATATTTATTTAAAGCTCGTATCATTATTTGTCTTCGTTTTTTCAGGTGCATTCTTACGTTTGCTACATGTTCTTCATAAAAACCTTCATTTATCCATTCAGCAGCTACTCTTTGAGATAAAGAGCTTGATCCATAGTCTGTTTGCATTTTTATATCTGACAATCTATCAATAACAGGTTCTGGTCCAATTATCCATCCAATTCTAAGTCCAGGGCTAAGTGTTTTAGAGAGACTACCAATATATAATACATGTCCATGTTTATCTATTGACTTTAAAGGAGCTGGAGGTGATTCATCAATCCATAACTCTCGGTAAATATCATCCTCGATGATAGGCAACTGCTCTTTTTTACATATTTTTAATATTTCTTTTCTTCGCTCTTTGGACATCAATATCCCCGTTGGATTTTGAAAACAAGGGATTGAATATAAAATATTATTCTTTTGACTATATTTAATTCGTTTTAACAAGTCGTTAGGTAAAATACCGTGATGATCCATTGATATACCGGATAAGTTTATATTTGCTGATTGAAAAACATGAAGTGAATATAAGTAAGAAGGTTGTTCAAGTAAAACAGTTGATTTTCTATGTAAAAGACCAATTGATATTAATTGTAATGCTTGGAGTGCACCCGAGACTATTAATATAGAACCCGGTGATGCATGTATTCCAAATGATTTTACGTATTTGCTTATTGCTTCACGTAACGGATAAAAACCTTTTTGTTCTTCGTATCCGAAATAATCTAATTCCTCACTGACGTTTTTTATTATAGATTGCATAGTTTCGAGCGGAAAAAGATGAGGTGCAAGTTCACCTTTACTAAGATGGATAAGCGTTTTATTTGCTTCTGCTTCATTTATTTCTCGCACCATTAACTTACTTGGTTTATGAATACCGGCCTTTACATATTCACTCCAATCAGGCGGGGGATTAGTTGCTAATAATGACCATGTATTATTTGTTACAATTGTTCCTGCTCCGATTTGTCCTTGAATTAAACCATCTGCCATAAGTTCATCTAGCGCAGTTATTACAGTACTTCGATTTACATGAAATAATTTTGCTAACTGCCGCTGACTAGGGATTTTACTTCCAATTGGCCATTCTCCGTTTTCAATTTTTTCTTTCATATAGTCTATTATCTGCCGATATTTGGGCACTTTTTTATCGGTTGTCATATAAAAAACTCCTTCGTTAATTTAAAAGATTCAAAGTGGTTGGTTTTTCCGATAAATAACTGGTTGAAGACATTGTATCAACTATTAAATATGATGAAAAGAAATAATTGGTAATTTAAAAATGGTTGGTTTATTAAGGAGGGAGAGAAAACATGCATAATAAAAAATGGGATTTACGCATTATATGTGCTCATGCTTTTACAATTCTTATATGGGGAACTGCTTTTCCAGCAATTCGTCTGGGGCTTGAATCTTATACGCCTGAACACCTTACTTTACTACGCTTATTAATCGCCTCATTTATACTTTTGTTATTTTCATTTATATACAAACTACGATTACCGGATTTAAAGGATATCCCAGCATTTTTTATATTTGGTGCTTTAGGGTTTACTATTTATCACATCGCATTAAATTACGGCGAAAAAACAGTCAATGCTGGATCTGCAAGTTTAATAATTTCAGTCACTCCAATAGTGACGGCAATTTTTGCTTCTGTTTTTTTGAATGAAAAAATGAAATTAAATGGCTGGATCGGTGGTGTAATGAGTTTTGCAGGAATTGCCTTAATTTCATTTAGCCAAGGCGACGCTATTCAATTAAATAGCGGGGGATTATTTATATTATTAGCGGCGATTTCAGAAAGTCTATTTTTCGTTTTCCAAACATCTTACTTAAAAAAATACGGTTTCTTACCATTTACCATATATACAATTTTTTCTAGTACTGTATGTATGCTTATTTTCTTACCCGGAGTTTATCAAGAAATATTAGCAGCTCCTCTTGAAGTTAACTTGAGTGTTATATATTTAGGTGTCTTTCCAACAGTACTCCCGTATATTGCATTGGCCTATATTATATCTCGTGCTGGTGCTTCTGAAGCAACAAGTTCTCTATATTTAACGCCAATAACTGCGTGTTTCATTGCTTGGATATGGTTAGGAGAAGTGCCAACTTTAGTTTCAATAATTGGCGGTGGAATTACTATACTTGGAATTGTGATTGCTCATATACCAGTATTAAGAAAAGAAAAACATAGGAATTTAGTAAATAATCAATCCGTATAATGTAATTCAATAATGATTTTATGATACTTTTTTATATAGTTTCTTTCTTATGTTGATAAATATAATATTTTGTATTTCAGTTAAATATTGTATGTTACATTTTATGTAGTAAGCATTTTAAAAGGAGCTGACAACATAATGAATGGAAAAAGAAAAATTTTCACATGTATTTCTATTGTAGGAATCGGACTAGCTAGTTTTTCTAATTCTAGTTTCGCAGCAAGTGTAACGGACAATTCAGTACAAAATTCTATTCCCGTAGTTAATCAACAAGTAGCTGCTGCAAAGGAAATGAAACCATTTCCGCAGCAAGTTAATTATGCAGGTGTTATAAAACCGAATCATGTTACACAGGAAAGTTTAAATGCTTCTGTAAGAAGTTACTACGATAATTGGAAAAAGAAATATTTGAAAAATGATTTATCTTCTTTACCTGGTGGTTATTACGTAAAAGGAGAGATTACAGGTGATGCAGATGGGTTTAAGCCACTTGGAACTTCAGAAGGTCAAGGGTATGGGATGATAATTACAGTATTAATGGCTGGTTATGATTCGAATGCTCAAAAAATCTATGACGGTTTATTTAAAACAGCAAGAACTTTTAAAAGTTCTCAAAATCCTAATTTAATGGGATGGGTTGTCGCAGATAGTAAAAAAGCACAAGGTCATTTTGATTCTGCTACTGATGGAGATTTAGATATTGCGTATTCTCTTCTTCTTGCTCATAAGCAGTGGGGATCTAATGGAACAGTTAATTATTTGAAAGAAGCACAAGACATGATTACAAAAGGTATTAAAGCTAGTAATGTTACAAATAATAACCGACTAAATTTAGGAGATTGGGATTCTAAAAGTTCACTTGATACGAGACCATCTGATTGGATGATGTCACACCTTAGAGCATTTTATGAATTTACAGGTGATAAAACTTGGCTTACTGTTATTAATAATTTGTACGATGTTTATACGCAATTTAGTAATACATACTCTCCAAATACAGGACTTATTTCAGATTTCGTTGTAAAAAACCCACCACAACCCGCACCTAAAGACTTCTTAGATGAGTCAGAATATACAAATGCATATTATTACAATGCTAGTCGGGTACCATTGAGAATTGTAATGGACTATGCGATGTACGGCGAGAAAAGAAGTAAAGTCATTTCTGATAAAGTTTCTTCGTGGATTCAAAATAAAACGAATGGAAATCCTTCTAAAATTGTGGATGGTTATCAATTAAATGGATCTAATATTGGTAGTTATTCAACTGCTGTATTTGTTTCACCGTTTATTGCTGCAAGTATAACAAGTAGCAATAATCAAAAGTGGGTAAATAGCGGTTGGGATTGGATGAAGAATAAGAGAGAAAGTTATTTTAGTGATAGTTATAATTTATTAACTATGTTATTTATTACAGGAAATTGGTGGAAACCTGTACCTGATGATACAAAAATACAAAATCAAATAAATGATGCAATTTATGAAGGATACGATAATTAATTAAATTTGAGAATGGTTACTCAAGAAAGGAATTAGCATACGCTAGTTCCTTTTTAATATTTTGTAAAACATTATCCATTCTAAAATTTGCATAGATATACTTGCTTTTTTCATATACATAGTTACTAATGACTCAATTTTTTCGTGAGAGGAGCGTATTTCTTGGAAAAAGTATTATTTTTCGGAGACCCAGGTATTGATGACTCATTTGCCATTATGTATGGTTTACTGCATCCCGAAATTGAAATTGTCGGTATTGTAACTGGATACGGAAATGTTGAGCATATACATGCTGCACATAATGCAGCGTATATTTTGCAGTTAGCAAATAGACAAGACATTCCTGTCATTAGTGGTGCAACAAAACCACTTACAGAAGAAATTACTACGTACTATCCTGAAATTCACGGAGCAGAAGGATTAGGGCCTATCCATGTTCCAGAAAATGTATTATCTATTCCAATATATAATTTCGGCAGTATTGCTGCGATTCTTATAAAGTACGGAAAAGATTTGACAATTGTTGATGTAGGAAGATCTACCTCGTTAGCAATTGCTTTTAATTTATGGAATGATTTAATGCTAAATGTAAAAGGAATCTATTTCATGGGTGGTGTTTTTTTAGAAGTAGGAAACGTTACGCCGTTAGCAGAGGCAAATGTGTATGGAGATCCTATAGCAAGTAAAATTGTTTTCCATCAAGCAAAGAATTTATTCATATTCCCTTTAAATGTAACAAACAAAGCTGTGTTAACACCAAATGTGTTTGACTATATTCAAGCTAATTCAAAGAATCCATTCCATACGATAATGAAACCAATGTATGATTACTATTTTTCTGCATACCAAAAACTTAATCCATCTATCGAAGGGCCATTGCTTCATGATGTGGTTGCTATAAGTGGATTAGTTAACCAAAGTTTTTTTGAATTTGCGCATCGTACAGTGAATGTAGATACATACGGAGATACGAAAGGACAAACATTTGCTGATTTTCGCCCTAACTCTAAATCTGAAGGAGCCCGTATAGCTTTAGAAATAGATGCAGAAAAATTCATTCAAGATTTTATAAAAATTATGTTATAAGTCGTTGTCGAAAAAGGGAATTATTTCGCTACGTTGAATATAAACATACATCCTCTATATAAGGGAGCTTACAATATTGAATGTCCAGTTAAAGGTTGTTACGAGAGAAAATTGGGAAGAAGCATTAAAACTACAAGTTAAAGAAAATCAGTTGAAATTTGTTCCATCCGTAGCAGTTTCGCTTGCTAAAGTATATATAAAACCAGATGGTGACAATGTAGAGTACATACCACTCGCTATATACGATGGTGACCTTATGGTTGGTTTTGTTATGCATGCTGTTGTAAGAGAGACATCAGATATGTATTGGATTAACGGATTTATTATTGATCAATCGCAGCAAGGTAATGGTTATGGAAAAGCAGCATTACAAGAAAGTATTAATATAATAAAAAATACTTTTAAATCGTGTAAAGAAATTAGATTAACAGTACATAAAGATAATATCTCTGCAAAGAAACTATATGAACGATATGGTTTCATATCATTAGGACAGGAGTATGATGGTGAGCAAGTATATCGTTTATTTGTTTAACTATTATGAAGTAAAGGTGTGAAATGAAATATGCAATTTACTGAATTGAAAATTGAAGTATTCATTCCTGAAGAATATATTGAAACATTAAGGGATGAATTAAATAAAATTGGAGCATGTAAAACGGGCGAATATGACCATTGTCTTTCCTATAGTTCAGTGAAAGGATATTGGAGACCTTTAGACGAGGCATCTCCTTTTAATGGAGAAATTGGTGGAATATGCGAAGGGCAAGAATGTAAAGTTGAAATAAAGTGTAAACGAGAACTTGTAAAAGATGCTCTTGAAGTTATTAATGATATGCATCCGTATGAAACACCTATGATTTATATTATACCAATACTAAATGACTATTTTGAGCAACTATACATTGAATAACTAGGAGGAATATCAATTGAAAAGTAAATTCCATCATATTGTACGAGCAGTCATGATAAAAGATGAAAAATTATTAGTTGCTGAATATATTGGCCATCATTATTTTTTACCTGGTGGCCATGTTGAAATTGGAGAATCAGTAGAGAATGCATTAATAAGAGAGTTAAGAGAAGAACTTGGAGTAAACTGTAGTATACAACAATTTTTAGGAGTCATAGAAAATCAATGGCAAGATAAAGAAGTGCTCCATCATGAAATTAATCACATTTTTGAAGTAGAGTCACAAGATTTACATACGGACTTAACACCGAAATCGAGCGAGTCTCATTTAGCATTTCACTGGATAGATTATAATAAAGAAGCCTTAAATCATTATGAAATCATGCCAATGCCTTTAGTGAAGGAATTACTAGAAAGAAAGTTAAGTGATGAACTACTAAATTGTTGGATTAGTAATTTTTAAATCACTTTATTTATAGTAAATACGTCCATCGAATAAATATAAAGAAAATAGGCTGAAAAACAAGGTACATCACCTAGTGTAAGTTCATATTTTGTTGATGTACGCATTTAGTCTATAGTCTTGTTTCTATTTTGTTTACAAAAATATATAAACTTTAACGTTTGGGCGAAATTTATATTTATAAATGGAGGGGTTCGTAATGAATCAGTTTCAACATGAATTACAAACATTAAACCTTAATGATTATCAAACTGGTAATGTTGTGTATTGGGATCAACAACAAAGCCAATATCCATATTATTACATCCAAGGCGATGCACGTCGTTGTGGCGGATGCGGAGGTTGTGGTGGACGCTGTGGCGGATGCGGCGGTGGCAGATGTGGTGGTTGCGTAGGTTGTGCCGGATGTTTTGGTTGCTTTAATTGCTGGAACTGGTGGATTATTTAAATATAGTACATCATTAATATTTTATATGAAAGAAAGGTGTAAATACTGTTTATACTTTTCTTTCATACTGTAATTTTGATGTGTATTAAGGGGGATTTATTTGTATACATATGATAAGTTGATTTCTTGGGTAGAGAATATAAAAGAAAAAAATCATAGTTCTGCTACAGCAATTTGTATTATAAAAAATAATAAAGTCGTATTAGAGCATTATAGCGGTTATCACTCAAATACATCGACTAATAAAAAAGTAACCGCATCTTCGCAGTTCAACGTTGCTTCTGCTAGAAAAAGTTATTTAGGATTAATGATAGCGTATGCGCTTTACGAGGGGAAAATAAACTCTATTGATGATGAAGCGATAAAATATTTTAAAGACTTTAATCCTGCATTGCTTGGTAAAACAACGATAAGACATTTAGTAACACATTCGCACGGATTAGAAGAAATGAATGACGGGACAATTTTTCGTGAATTTGAACCGGGACAAGCATGGGCATATAGAGATATTAATGTAAGAATGATGACACGTCTTATTTATCAGCTATATAACAAAAGTTTTCCTGAATTGTTAAAGGAGCGTGTTTTTAAGCCTGCTAATTTTCAAGAAACAGGTTGGAGAGTTCAGCGAGATGAAGATTTAGTTGACGTTGTTAATAATCCAAATGAAGACGCGACTAGTGAAATTGGTACGGTAGATGACGGTACTGAAAAAAATCTGTTTGTCTCAGCTAGAGAATTTGCTTATTGGGGCAATCTTCATTTAAATCAAGGTGTGATAAACGGTAAGCAAATTGTTCCAAAAGAAGTTATAAAAATCGCTACGAGTTTGCAGAGTCCAACATATGTAAATAAAGAGCTACCACAAAATGGCTTGTTTTGGTTCGTTCAAAATGAACCTGCACAATTAAGCGAACTTGGTGAACGTGTTCCAAAAGGGTCATATCAAATATTAGGGATTACTGGACCGACTATTTTAGTAATACCTGAATATAATGTAGTTGTTGCAAAAATGTATAACAAAAGATATAACTACGGCGGTGATAATTACTTATATTATTTACGTGAATTTAGTAATTTAGTCGCTGATACATTTAGTAACGGTAATAGGGCATAATTACTCCTATAACAAAAAGGAGTGATTGTAAGTGAAAGATAAAGTGAACAAAAATAAAAAACAAAATATAAAAGATGTAAATACAGAGCAAAATGCAATTTATAGCGATCCTAAAGATGCAGCTAATATGCAAACTGTACCGCAGCCGAAGGATTTTGATGAAATCGAATATTAATTTTTCATCCGACTATATGATGAATGAAAAATACGTCTTAAGTCTCATCACATATAAGAAATTATTTGATAACATATATACATAAGCATTCGAAAATGGCTTATCTTAACAACGCTTTCTTTAGAAACATCTGATATAACCTGCAAAAGACACTTCTTTATGAAGTGTCTTTTTGTGTATATGAACTTAATTACCATTTTCCGTACAGTATCTTGCAATTTACGATGGATATACTAACTGTGAAAATCTATGTCAAGATAAAAGAAGGGGACAGTTAGTATGAAACAAACTTCTATAAATCCGTTACTAATTGTTCTAGGTACAATCATTGTTCAAATTGGCCTTGGAACAATTTATACATGGAGTTTATTTAATCAACCCCTTGTAAGTAAGTTTGGATGGAATCTTAATTCAGTAGCGATAACTTTCTCTATAACAAGTTTTTCTTTATCATTCTCAACTTTATTTGCAGCAAAATTGCAGGAAAAATTAGGACTTCGGAAACTTATTGCTACTGCAGGAATTGTTTTAGGACTCGGCTTAATACTTAGTTCACAAGTTTCTTCCTTACCACTATTATATTTATTAGCTGGTGTTGTTGTTGGTTATGCGGATGGAACAGCTTATATTACATCACTATCTAATTTAATTAAATGGTTTCCAAATCGGAAAGGGCTTATTTCAGGTATATCTGTATCAGCGTATGGAATGGGCAGCTTAATCTTTAGATATATAAACGGAAATTTTATCGATAACCTTGGTGTATCACAAGCATTCTTATATTGGGGCATTATCGTGTTACTTTTAGTATTAATTGGATCGTTCTTCTTACGTGAGGCAATCGTAAGTAATGCTGTAACTGAAACATTACACAATGACTATACTCCGCGTGAAATGATGCAAACGAAACAAGTATATCTACTATTTTTTATGTTATTCACCTCGTGTATGGGTGGTTTGTATTTAATAAGTATGGTAAAAGATATCGGTGTACAACTCGTCGGACTTAGCGCAGCAACCGCTGCAAACGCCGTTGCTATGATTGCAATTTTTAATACAGTAGGTAGAATTATTCTTGGGACGTTATCAGATAAAATCGGCCGAATGAAAATTGTCTCTGCAACGTTTATTATTATAGGATTGTCAGTCTTTACTTTAAGTTTTATTCCGCTAAATTACGGAATCTATTTTGCTTGTGTAGCAAGTGTCGCCTTTTGCTTCGGCGGTAATATAACTATATTCCCAGCTATTGTCGGAGATTTCTTTGGATTAAAAAACCATAGTACAAATTACGGGATTGTCTACCAAGGTTTCGGATTTGGTGCGCTTGCAGGATCATTTATTGGAGCGATACTCGGGGGATTTCAACCAACTTTCATTATAATCGGTGTTTTAAGTGTTATTTCCTTCATTATTTCAATATTAATCCGCCCACCAAATGTAGAAAAGAAAAAGGAACTAAAACATTTACATCGGAAAGTAGCTTAATTTTAAAAAGAGTCCTCATGTTAGGGCTCTTTTTTATTCCATTAACTTTGCTTCTTTACGAACTTATTAAAGACAGGACAATTTCATTATAAAATTGAATAGATAAGTAAAAAGGAGCGTGACACTTAAAATGAAAATAGTACAGCAGTGGGTACAAGAAGATAGTGATTACATAAGAGAGAAAGTAATTGAATACAATCAAAAATATCTTGCAGATGAAGAAAAAACACCTTCAGAAAAGGTTAGTTTCATAGTAAGAAATGAAAAAGAAGAAATAGTAGGTGGGGTAACAGCAATAACTTTTTGGCACCATGTACACGTTGACTTTCTATGGGTTTCTGAAGAATATAGGCATGAAGGTTACGGAAGCAAGTTAATAAAGCTTATTGAAGAATTTGCAATTGAAAAAGGGTGTAGGTTAATTAATTTAGATACTTTTAGTTTCCAAGCACCTGATTTTTATAAGAAACATGGATATAAAGTAATTGGAGTAAGTGAAGATCATCCGAAAGGACATAATCATTATTATTTAGAAAAACGGTTAAAAAGTATATAGAATTTGTTAACGTTAGTATTTGAAATACAAATGCAATAAGGGCGAGGTTATTATTAATTTCAGTATTAATTGAATCAATTTTTATACTAAAACTGCAAGAACGTACTTTGGATAATCTTCCTAAGGTACGTTCTTTTTTTATATCAGTAGCCTATTCTTATTAACTCCAACAATAGCGGTAAAGGCAAGACTTAACTAACTTATATATATTAAAAGGAGTTAATGGTAGAATGAATAGAAGGCAGAAAATTCCTTTTATTTAAAATAGAGGAGGTACATATGAAAAAAGTTAATGTTACATACGCGATTTTGTACGATAAAACTAATGAAAAGATCTTAATGGTAAAAAACAAAGGGGAAAATGGTTCTTATTATACATTACCAGGTGGCGCAGTTAAACTAGGAGAAACATTAGAAGAAGCAGTAATTCGAGAAGTAAAAGAAGAAACAGGGTTACATATAAACGTAAACGGGATTTGTTCTATCAGTGAAGCCTTTTTCGAGGAAAGAGATCATCATGCAATTTTCTTTAATTTTCTAGGCGAAATAATCGGCGGGGAGACATATATATCAAGGCCAAAAGAAATCGAAGAGATTACTTGGATGGAATTACATATAGCAGCACCGTATTTACGCATACCAGAACATTTACTATATTTATTACAAAAGAAAGAAACAGTACCTTATTTTTTTAACGGAACAATCGTTCATCAATCTTCATAAAAATATTATCTCATGTAAGGCGGGGGAAACATGGAGTTTATCGTTAATCACAAACAATTCACTCAAGCACTTTCAGAAGTCAACAAAGCAATATCAACAAAATCTTTAATTCCTATATTATCTGGTATAAAAATAACTGCAGATCAATCTGGAATTACTTTAATTGCAAGTAACTCAAATATTTTTATTGAAAAATTCATTCCTGTTTCAATTGAAGACGAAAAGATTGCAACTATTTTAAAGGTAGGAACTATTGTTGTACCTGCAAAGTATTTCATTGAAATAATAAAGAAAATGCCAAGTGATATCGCAATAAAAAGTAAGAATGAGCAAACTATTAAGATACAATCAGAAGAAATCACATTAAGTTTAAATGGATTTCCTGCAGATGAGTTTCCGAATGTACCGCTTATAGACAATCATGCAGAAATCAAGGTAGAGACAGAGCAATTGATTGAAGTATTTAAACAAACAGTCTTTGCGGTAGCAAAAAATGAATCTAGACCTGTTCTTACTGGGGTGCATATAGAGTTATCTAATAATAAGTTAATTTGCGCTGCAACTGACTCACATAGACTAGCGATACGCGAAACATTACTTTCCTCAGATGTAAAAGCAAATTGTATTGTACCAAGCGCAACCATTAGTGAACTTCTAAAATTAATGAACAACAATTCGGAATTCGTATATATCTACCTTTCAGAGAGTCATATTATATTTACGCTCGGAACAACTACATTATATTCAAGACTAATTGAAGGGAAATATCCTAATATTTCTAACCTTATTCCAAATGATTTTAAAACGATTATTAACGTAGATAGAAAAAAGATATTACAAGGTGTAGACCGATCAAGTTTATTAGCAAGTGAATGGGCTAATAACAATGTTAACTTAGAAATCATAAACGAATCCACAATTAAAATTTCTTCAAACGCTTCTCAAATTGGGAAAATATCTGAAACGCAACAAATAGATGCGATTCAAGGTGAAAAACAATTAAATATATCTTTCGATGGGCGTTTTATGGTTGATGCTTTAAGAGCAATAAAAGAAGAAACGATTACTTTAAGTTTTGGAGGTTCTATGCGACCGATATTGATTGAAGCAGGAGAGCAATCTGCAGCAGTACATCTTATATCGCCAGTAAGAGCTTATTAAGGATAGAGGAAGGGATTAATAGACAAAGCAGCAATGGTAATCTGAAATACAAAGCGAAATAATAATAACCTGAATATAAAAGCCATAGATTAATCGATATGGGGTGAGTACGATGAAGAAAATAATTGTTTTACTCATTGGTATAGTTTTAATTATTTTTGCTTTTTATCAATACAACAAAAAAGACTATGCAGCTAAAAGTACTAACTTGTATGTAGAAAACTTTAAAGGGGAAAATGATTCAATAAAAATACAATCTGCTATTAATAAAGCAGAGTCTAGTAAAATTAAAACTGTATTGCTTGATGATAAAAAGTATAAAATCACGTCACCAATCATTGTTAAAAAAGGTGTGAAATTATTATTTGGTTACGGATCCCACTTTGTAGTTGAGGGAAACTTTAGAGTTTTAGAACTAGAGAAAAACGCATCCATTGAAGGAGCGTATATAGCTATTGACGATCCTAAATTTAACTCTGAAGTTATTTATTTAGACGGTAAAAATAAATATTATAACACTTGGAACAAAACACAAATAAAAGATATAAATATTATCAATTGGACGGAAACGAATAAAGGTACCGGAATTTCTTTATACTCTGCTGGAAAAGAAAATGAAATTTCGTTTGTTAACTTCGAAAATATTAAAGTTGTAGGAATGGAAACTGGACTGAAATTAGTAGCGAAAAAACCGAGCACCGGACAAGCTTGGATAAATGCCAATCGTTTTATGAACTTTTCTTTAGAAGACTGTGTAAATATGATTTATATGGATAGTCAAGTAACTATGCCAAATGAAATTAGTGGGAATCAATTTACAAACCTTCAAATACAGCCTTCAAATAAAACAAAAAGCATTATACAGGTAAGTGGTCAACATAATGAATTTCATGGGATGGTGTGGGATTTAAATAAAATAAAACATGAAAACGAACTTATTGAACTGACTGATAAGAGTATGAATACAGTGGTTGAAATGTCCAGTGTACCAGCAAATAGAGTATTAGATAGTGGGAGATCCAATATAGTGAAATAAGTTTAAATACAGAAAAAAGAGCGAATTCTTTATAAGAGGATTCGCTCTTTTTATATTTTAAAATTAAATTTCCTTCCACCAAGCGGATAAAGGATAGTCTGTAGATTTTAACGTAATAGATTCGCCAATTTGTGGCGTTGTAATTTTAACTCCTAAACGGTTAGCTTCTTTCGTAACACGTTCTATCGGGTCACTCCATTCGTGTAATGCTAACGTAAAAGCACCCCAATGAATCGGAAGAAGTAATTCTCCTTTAACATCAATATGAGCTTGTACCGTTTCTTCAGGCAACATATGAATAGCAGACCACCTCGAATCATATTGCCCGCATTCCATTAATGTAAGATCGAATGGACCGTATTTATCACCAATTTCCTTAAAGTGAGGGGCATAACCGCTATCACCACTAAAGAAAATTTTAGTCTCTTGACCAAGAATAAGCCATGAACACCATAATGAACGATCTCTATCTGTCATACCACGTCCAGAGAAATGCCTTGCAGGCGCACATACTAACTTAATATTATCAAACGTAATTTCGTCCCACCAATTATGCTCACTAATTTTACTAGGTGAAACACCCCATTTAATAAGATATTGTGCAACTCCAGTTGGAACATAAAAGTGTTTTGCGCGATTTTTTAACTGCATAATACTTTTGTAATTCAAATGATCATAGTGATTATGAGAAATGATAATCGCATCAATTTCTTGAAGGTCATCACGTTCTAAAGAAAAAGCACCACTATAACGCTTACTATTAAACAAGGGAAATGGGGAAGAGGCATCTCCAAACATCGGGTCTAATAACAGTTTTTTACCTTCTATTTTCAAAAGAGAAGCAGAATGGCCAAACCATGTAACACTCTCTAACGCTTCATTATCTTTATTTGATAAAGCAACAGGCAAATCCTTTATAGGACGCAGCTTTGATTTCATTTTAAAGTAATCCGTCATTAAACTTATAATATCTTTCGGTTTAAAACTCATATCAGTATGAATTTGGTTTGTATATTTCTTATTCATTCGTTCTCCTTTTTACGATTAACAATATACGTATGTTGTTATTGTAGCTATTTGTAGTTTAAACGAAATCATTTTACCTTTCACCTTAAATGCAGTACCTTTCATAAATTTGTCAAATTCATTATTCTTATATGCAAAATAAAAACCATGTAGCAGCAGATAAAATCAATATTAAGTAGATGTAAACTTTTTTAATTTAGTAAATTTCTTCTTATAAGCAACAAAGAACGTACGTTTCGTTATATGTTATAGAAGAAGATAAGTCTCAAATTATTAAAAGGAAGGAGAGGATGTAAGTGCACATAGAGCGAAAAAAGAAATCAAAATGTAAACTATCAAAATCTGAGATAACGCAGCTATATGCAGAGGGGAAAAGCACCTCAGAGATTGCTACACTTGCTAATGTGTCTGCAAGGTATATTCGTATGGTTTTATCAGACAGCAACGTCCCAAGGCGCGCTATAGGGAGTTGGAAGAGAAAGTATGACATAAAAGAAAATTATTTTAAAACTTGGTCAAATAATATGGCTTATATTTTAGGATTTATAGCAGCTGACGGCGTTATACAAAAAGAAAATCAATGCGTCAGTATATCACAAAAAGAAAGTTATATTTTAGAAGATATAAAAAAAGAATTAAACACCAACCAGCCACTTTATCAAAACAAAAAAACAGACGTATATATGCTAAACATTAATAGCAAAACAATAAAAGACGACCTTATGAACATACATGGAATCATGCCATGTAAATCATTAAATATTAAATTTCCATTCGTGCCTGAAGAATATTTACATCATTTTGTTCGTGGATATTTTGATGGGGATGGTTACGTCAAGTATGAAACGTATACAGTAAGCTTTGTAGGAGGATCATATAGCTTTATGAATTCTTTAAATCAGGTACTACAAAATCACAATTTACCAGCCGATTTACTAAATCAAAATAAACATTATCGCGTCATTTTAACCGGGAGAAAATCAATACAACTATTTTCAAATTGGATTTATAAAGACAAAGATATTTATTTGCATAGAAAATATGAAGAATTTCAGAAAGAAAGTCTAAGTCTAGATCAATTAAAAGATTGAAACCTAAAAAGAACCCAATCTGCTGTTAAGCAGAGAAAACAAAATTTCCTTAAGGAATATATGAAAAATAAATGTATCGCTAAAACTTGTTCCATTTTAGAAATAAAGGAACCAACTTTTAAAAGTTGGTTAAAAAATGATAATCAATTTAAAAAAGACTATGAAAGAATTCATTCATTATAAAAATACAAAAAACCTTAGTATATCTATGCTAAGGTTTTTAATTTGAGATTATTAGAGGATACTTATTTTCGTTTATAGAAGTTAGTAAATACATAAATCTTACAATGAATTTACTAGTAAGGGAGGGGTTATGAAGTGTTTACTAATAATATTCCGGAGAATATATTACATACAGCTTATGAAGCTAAAATGATTTTCTCTGGAGATAATTCGCCATCTATAAAAATAAAAGGAACGAAACTTCAATATTTACTTGTAATGCTTCATCTTGGATCAGTAAAGATTTAGTCTTATTGTTTAATGAAAACGATAAATCTTTAAAAGAATACTTTGCCAGCAGCAGATACTCAAAAGAAATTACTTATGAAGAGTTTTTTATCTGGTGGTATCACTTTTTCTATACAAAAGTAACTGAAGAATTAATAAAACAAGGTGTAATTATAACAAGCACAAAAAAATCAAACGTACATAATCCATCAATAACTTTAAATTAAAGTGCTAATACACTTTTACAAATGTAGCAGCTAAATCGATAAATAATTATTAGTAAATAGAGGATAATCTGAAATCAAAACCTAACATTAAGAAAATGAAATGTTTAAAGGGGAGAAGAGCCTTGCAAAAGAAATTTATCAATCCAGAAACGATGCCACCAACTTTTGGATACTCGCATGTAGTCGAAGTTACAAACGCTAAACGAACAATTTACATATCTGGACAAGTAGCGATTAACACTGACGGTCAAATAGTTGGAATTGACGATTTAGCTACACAAACGCGACAAGTATTCGAAAATATTAAAAGTGCATTGGAAACTTCGGAATTAAAATTTAATGATGTAGTCAAATTAACATTTTTCTTAACAGATATTTCTCAAATGGCCATTGTGAGAAATATTCGAGATCAATACATTGATACTAATAATCCACCAGCAAGTTCAGCTGTAGAAGTTAGAAAGTTAATTAACGATAACTTATTAATTGAAATCGAAGCAATCGCTGTAGCAAACTAGTTATAAAAAAATATTCGTCATCATAATACAATTCGTTTAATCTGTTCATTTTAAACGAATTGTATTTTTATTATTTAAAATCTAATTTATATCCGAAAATATTATTATCAATAGCTAATAAAGCGAATAAATACATAACCAATCACACATTACTAATTCGGTGGAAAAGGGGATCATAATAAACACAACTAAAACTTAGTAAGTTTATTACTTTTTTACAGTTAACATAATATATATTATAGGCAGTTATAGAAACAAAGCGATATCAGGTATCAAAAACCAAGTAAACTATACTTAATGAGACGAAACAGAGATTTTTAGTGAGATTTACACAAAATCTTATCTAAACGAATTTCTACAGTTTTTATCATTTATTTTGCTATAAATCCATCACAGCAAATTCAAATCAATAATCAATTAAGAATTATCGAATCAAAAACATTTTTGATCGACAAGAAATTTTTTATACAGAAAAATTATTTCTATACAAAATTTAAATTATTATATTCATTTTATGTTTTACTTTATGAATTTGTTGCTATTTACACACGTTTTATAACTTTAGATTATTTGTTGTTATTTCTGTTATTTAGGCTTGACTTTCATTACACCCATTGTTTTTTTATTCTAGTTAACATAACGCTTATTTTTAACATAAAAAAATCCTCCTCACCTTCAGGAAGATTTTTTGTTTGCTATTATTTTATTTATATCCTCTAGTAACAATCCCAATTGTAAATGACATTGGAAAAATCTAGATTTAACAAATCTTCCTTACGTATAAAGAAATTAGCAACGCCAGAATCTCCCCACATAATATTTAATGAATCGTCTGTATCGATTTGCAATAATAATATATCATGTTGTTGGTATTTTTCTTCCCACTCTCTCGGATCTGTCTGTGTGAAAAATGGATAACCACCAATTTTATGCCCTTGATCTTTACATAAATCATCATACAGTTCGCCTAATTCTGTATTATTTTCTTCATCAACAATTTCTTCCCAATCAATGTTATCACTAAAAATCATTTCAAATCGATAATCTCTTGGTGTTACTGGTTGATAAGCTAACTCAAAATTCAGTTTTGCTGCTTCAGGTATGATAAAGTCCTCTAATTCTAAGGTGTTTAAATAACTAAAATCAGTAATAACCTTATTTAAATCTTCTATAATTGTAGAATGATAAATAATTCGAAAGTCTTTTTGGATTGTTGGATGATCAAAATCTGCTCCGTAAAGCTCATCATCAGCACTTACGAAAAACTGTAACATTCCCTTTTGAGGCATATATTCAACATGCGGAATTTCTTCAAAGTTTAACTGTGCAAGTAACATCATAGGTAGTCCGTTTGAATCTTTAGGATGCTCTTGATCTATAGGTAAATACGGATAACCACCAAACTTACTTTCAAAAAGCGTTGTCTCTGCTAATGTTCCAGACACATTAATACACGGTTTTACACTTTCTTCTAAAATACTACGATACTGTTCTAGCTCTTTTGGAATTTGAAGTTGATACGTATTCTTCATCACATTTGCCTCCCTTTAGTAATGAATTGAAAATGCCTTACTTAATTATATAGCAAGAAATAGCTTCGTGAAAAATTGTTAAAAGTCCGTTTTCACCCTCGTTTTTTGCGCACTTGGTGGACAAAGTAAATTATGTTCTAAAACCTTTTTATTAATAGTTCGAATTAAATCCGCTGCTTCTGCCGTATTTGTATTTTCTTTTAGTCTTTCTTTTAAATCGTCAATTTCTTTTGAAAGCTCAATCCACCTAGGCAAAACATGATTATTTGCTAAAGTTCTATAAAGTTGCTTTTCAGGATTGTAAGAAAGATCTTTATCGAGATTAAGAGGTTTACCTTTACCAGGTAAATTATCAAATGACCCTTTCTTTTCTGCCTCTTTAACGATAGAACTAATATGATCCTCATACGTATAGGACCAAACTTTTTCATCTTTTACTAAAATCTCTTGCTTTTTTAGTTTTTTATCTAGTTCTTCTTGATTCATAGCTTCTCTCTCCTTTTTATTTTTTAGTGTCGTTTTTGTAAATTCCAATGCCCTTAATCCTTCGAATAGCTTTTCTCGCCACCACACGCTACCATGATCGCCTTGAAACTCTTCATAAGTAATTTGGTATTCCTTTTCTTTTAAAGCTTTATACAGACGTCTATTAGCCGTTAAAAGAGGTTTGTTTTCAAGTTCTCCTACTGCTATGTAAGAATAGAGATGAGTCGCATTAGAATCTATTGATTAAATTTGATTTTCAATCCAAGGAATTTGATTTTCAATCCAAGGAATTTGATTTTCATAATCATCTTTTTTCCAATGTATGGATCCAGACATTGACAACACATTTCCGAAAACATGTGGATTTTGAAGTGTTGCATAAAAAGCTGCTAAGCCACCAAGACTGAAACCAGCAATTGTTGTATGTTTTGTTTCTTGATGCACACGATACTTCGCCTGAATTCACGGAAGTAATTCCTCCTTGAAAAATACATTCATTTTATCGTTATAAGTTAGCTCTTCTAATCGATCGACAGGATCTATAGCAACAGCAATACAAGATGGGATTTCATTTTTGTAAATTAAATAATTAAGTGTTTTTGCGATTGGAAGGTTATGAATGAATGAATGAATGAATTCCCATCAAATACAATGAAAAGTTCTTGAAGATGTGAAGTGTGAGAATAATCATGAGGCGTATAAATATGAATTTTACGTGTGTTATTTAAAATCGAACTATAAAAAGAATATGTTTCAATCTTTCCGGATGGATAATCATTTGAAGGAAAACGACTGCTATACTGCACGTCCATACCTATTTTTAACACAGACGCTTTATTGGTACCTTCTCCATCACCTCTCTTTCTCCTTTGTAGTATTCTATATGTAGTTTTTTCATTAGAATCCCTATATAAAAGTAGTCGTAAGTTATGTGTTTAGAGAAGTTATTGATTAGAAAGATGATCAATTGCTTGAATAGAAAGTTCCAATGATTTTATTCTTCTTTCTAACAGTGTTCTTTGAGGACTCCCAAGCTTTGACTTAACATAAATCTTTTCAATTGATGGCAACAAACCAATTAGAACATTTCGAGCGTCTGCTAAATCCTCTTGGGTGTAATGATGGGTTTCTTGATTCCAAATACTTTCTAACATAGCTAAGCCGATACTAGCTGCTTTGAGTCTTTTTTTCACTAATGTAGTATTTGCACCTTTTTGAGTCATCTGAGATAGTGCATTTTCAAGTTTACGGATTGTTGACTGTAAAGACTGTATAGATTCTACTTTATCTACATTTGATACGTTTTCCATATTAAACCTGTCCCTTCTTCGTTTCTAAATTAGTTTTCTTGATATTTGATAATACCATTTAGAAGCGAATTTTACTTGAAATATTTGAGTTGGACATGAATTGAAAGGAAAACAGCTAACAAGCTTTTATCTCCTCCCTCTTACATATTCTATATGTACTTCTTTTTTCTCGTTAAAATACCTACATGGACAAGGTGTTAATATTGTATATTTTATGAACAAAAAACGTACAAGCAGCATCACTTGTACGTTTTAATTTTTATTCAGTAAGATAATAAAGTAATAGCTTACGGGTCTTTTCATAATTCATGAAATCTCTATATAAAATGGGATAATTCATAATCTCTGTTTCTAGAAAACGATATTGCGGAAACCACTCAAAAAACGATTTTCTTAGCCACTTAATTTGATTAAACACAATCTCCTGTTCATTATTATTAAGCACGTAACTTAAAGTACCTGCTGTATGCATCCAATAATAATTTAAATCAGCGCTTATACAATCATCTTCTGTAAACGTATTATTAAAATCTTTTCTTATTTTTCGAATGTCACAATTCGGAAACGGTTTATACAGTGGACTAGGCATGTTCTGCAATTCATTAAAAATAACCTTTTTACCTACCACCCCTTTATTTCTCTAGCCAATTTAATAAGTTTTCATAATGATATTGAGCATCGATATACCCAAGATTATATAAATTAACGAGCTTTTCCTTATTTCTTTCTATTCCGCTTATAGGAAGCTGTACACTTGGTTGAATTACATAAAAATTATCTTTTTGTTCTTCTTGATTCATATAAGATATCGTCTCGTTATAAAAACGATAATGGTCTACTAAATTCTCTGCGATTTTCGGATATTTTCTATATAGAATTTTAGCTAGACCAGAAAATTTATTTCGCTGCTTCTCGTATCCTTCTGGCTTTGTCATGATTACAACGTTCTTTTCATAACCATCAGTTTGAGCTTTTAAAACTGGTATAGGATCTATAATTCCTCCATCTAGTAATTTTCGATTATCATATTCTACAGCAGGTGCTATAAACGGCACAGAGCTGGATGCACGGATGATTTTTAAAATATCATTTCCATGTTCTGTTTTATTATAATAAACAGCTTGTCCTGATTCGCAATCAGTCGTCCCTATAACAAATTGTTCATTACAGTTTAAGAAAGTTTGAAAATCAAATGGAACAATTTTATTAGGTACTTCATCAAATAAAAAGTCCATTCCAAATAATTCACGTTTTCGAATTAAATTTCGATAAGATATATACCTGTAATCTGATACTAGCTCTGTATTTACTTTCTTATTTCTCCCTTGTTGACGCGACAAATAGGTTGCTCCCATACAGGCTCCAGCTGATACGCCGACTACATATGGAAAGAATAAGTTCTTTTCCATGAAATATTCGAGTACACCTGCAGTATATAAACCTTTCATTCCTCCGCCCTCTAATACTAAACCGATATTCTTCATTCTATATCCCTCTGCTTCTTTTTTCTTAATTTCATATTAGCATAAGATTTTAAGATGAGGTTATATAAACTAATTACAACAATAACCAGAAACTACTAAAGTAATGTGATAATATCTTTGTGAGTAACATGTTACAATATAAGTAATTCATTCCACATATATTAAAGGAGGAATTTAATATGGGTTTATTTAGCGGTATTTTAGGAAATGCATCAAATACGAGTTCTGAAAGTGTAGAACGTGATTTAGAGAAGATTATGCTAGACGATGAAAAAGTAGAGCATGCTTATAAATTAATTCGTGATCTAATCGTATTTACAAATCGTCGTCTTATATTAGTAGATAAACAAGGAGTAACTGGCAAAAAAACAGAATACCATTCTATTCCTTATAAAAGTATTACACAATATAGCATCGAAACGGCTGGGCATTTTGATTTAGATGCAGAACTTAAAATTTGGGTGTCTAGTATGGAGGAACCAATTACGAAAGAATTTAAAGGTGACGATAGTATTTTAAGCATTCAAAAAGCGCTAGTAACCTTTACGACAAAGTAGTGTTTTTGTATCTTTATTCATTTTAGAAATTACTAACCCGATTATTTTGGAAGAACATACATTATTTTTGTATATTTAATCTAAAATAACATAAAAAGGTAAAGCGTATTTTAAATGCTTTACCTTTCTTTTTTGTAATAAACAAGTGTAGTTTTATCATTTAATTTCTTTATTACTTCTGTTCTTTTATACCCCATTTTCTCGTATAGAAAACAATTTCTTTCTTCTTCTAAAATCGTAGCAAGTTCAAAACTTCGTGCTTCTGGAAACATTTCTTCAATTAAAATAAGTACCTTCTGAGCAATTCCTTTCCCTTGATAGATTTGATGAATAAACATTGGACTAATCCAAAATTTATAAGGTAGTTCTTTTGCGGATATACATATCGCTCCAACAAGTTTCGAATCTATTATCACCTTATAAAAATTACTGCTGGGATTATTTATTCTAAAAATAGTTTTTTCAATAGTTTCATTTGCTGGATTTGTTTCATAGTCTTTATATTTATGTAATAAAGAGCTAAATGAGTCTATTTGCATTTGAAATATAACTTCTGCATCAGTTTCTGTCACCTTTTCTAATATAATCTCCATGTTACCAATTTAGACGCTTTCTTAAAGAAGTAATATGAGCGGTATGGTGACGACCATGCCATGCATATAGTCCTATTGCAACAGCAAGTTTTGTTTCACCAGTTTCAGGATGGTTAAATGTCTTTTCTAAATCTTCAATTTCTAGAGAATATAAAAGATTAACCCATCTTTTATGTAATGAATCTAGCATTACTAGTGAAACATCTACCGGTAATTTTGAATCAGGTAACTCTGCCCACTTCTCTTCTTTATACGGCTTAATAGTTGGATTCTTTTCTGTCAGTGCTAATTTAAAGCGTATGTAGCTATTCATATGGCTATCAACGACGTGATGAACTACTTGACGTACAGTCCAACCTCCAACGCGATATGGTGTATCTAACTGCTTCTGATCTAAATCTTTAATTGCCTTTGTTAGTTCATTAGGTAAATCTTCAATTTCTTGAATCCATGTATCAATCATTTCTTCAGTTATAGGACGTTTGTATGTAAATTGGCCAATTGGATAACGTAAATCATTCATGAATAAGTCCTCCTTATTATAAGTGCGAAGTATTTCTCCAAATATAGTGTACAAACTTCACATGTTCTCCATTTAATTCTACAGATGTTATATCTGATTCGTTTTGATAAGAAGAAAATCCGCTTTTTTCTAGTACAATTTGTGATGCGAGATTATTAGTCGTTGTTTTAGCATGAACTTCAGTAATTTCATTATTTTTCGCTACATCTAAAATTAATTTTACGGCTGCTGTTGCAACTCCTTTTTTAGTGAATTTTTCTCCGACACGATACCCGAGCGAACTAATTCGAGTTTCCGTATCTATATCTACTAAATTGATTCGCCCTACAATTTCTTTTTCTTCATTACGAATTAAATAAAAATAAGAATCTCCATCTGCCTGTTCTATTAATAAATCGTCTAGTAGTTTTTGGAAATATTCAAATTCAAAATATTTCGAGCCACGATTTGGTACCATTGTTTCAAAAAAAGATTTATTTGTAAGTTCAAACGTAAATAAATCCTTAGCATCTTGTTTCTTTAGTTGCTCTATGTATATTTCCATCCCGTATTCTCCTTCTTGATTTACTAACTGTTATACATTCTTTTTTAATCAATTATATTCCTGCTATTTCTTTCGATTAAGTAATACAGATAGTAGCACTTTCGGATGAAAGAGATGAAATGGACTACGAATTAAATTCATCACTCGTACTAACCGAATATAAACATCAGAATTACTTGCGGATAGTCGATATATTTGCTTCGTATACCATAGTTGAAATTTTTGTTTTGTAGTTAATTCTCTCTTTAGTTGCGGGTGACGTGATATTTCTGTTGTTGTCATATCCCAAGGGGTTTCTATTATAGTAGCTGCCTTTTTATAAAATTGTTGTGTAAATGTTTTATCAAGTTGTTTTCTATCGTGCAAAAGTAATTGCAATTGGTGAGCCTCCATAGCAGCAACTGATACGCCTTGGCCGAAAACGGGATCAAAACGACATTGCGCATCTCCAATAACTAATAATCCTTCTGGTACATTATTCACTAAATCAAATCGCCGGCGTACTTGATAAGGAATTTTGTATGTCTTTATATCAGTAATTCCCTCAGCCTTATTTAAGAAGTCTGTAACATTAGAAATTGATAGATTTTCAGCAAAATCATAAAACTCATCATCTGTTTGTGGTGCTTTCTCATTTGCGTATCCACTAAAAGTAACAAAATAACGATTATCTTCTATCGTTTGAATAAGAACGCCATAAGGGTTATCAGGGAAACTAGGAGACATTAGCATATTACAACAGTCTAACTCCTCATTTTCTTTAAGTTTGAACATTTTCGTTGCGTAAAATAAATCAATACGAACTTTCTCTTCTTGTACTTTAATTTCGTATTCTCGTAGCCACTCTATACTTTTTGAGCCAAATCCACTCGCATCAACTACAAGATCCGCATGAACTTCTTCTTGTGTGTTTGTCTCTAAATATTTAACTTTTACTCCACACACTTTGTTAAGCTTTGCATCTACCAATAACCCTTTAACCAATGTTTCATATTTAATAGTAATATTTGAAATTTGATGTATTCGTTTTTGAATATGCCATTCTAGCAAAGGACGACTTTGTTGAATCATATGTACTTCCCCTATGAACGGTTGTTTCCATAGACCGAATTGATGCCATTTCAAATCACGCGTAAAGTTGTTTATAATACTACCCGCTTCTATTAATTCGTTCGTAATATTAGGAAACAATTCTTCAATTGCGTTTTCTCCACCTTTTAATAACACGTGAGGATGATTACTTTGTGGAACTCTTTTTCTCAAAGACTTTCCATCCCATCTTTCACCAGCTTCTATAATGATTACTTCTTTAAAAGAAGTTGATAATGCTTTTGCTGCAAACTTTCCTGCCATACTTCCACCAATAACGATAGCCTTATTAAACATATTTTCCCCCTTAATAAAAAGAGATCCTGCCTTGTATGAATGAAACAGGATCTTAAACTAATTAACTTCTTTATCATTATACTTAAAATACATCAGTAAATTGCAACATTAAAATTAAAATACCTAATCCCCATACGTAATACGCGAATACTTTTAAGGAGTGACGTTTTAAATATTGAATCATCCATGAAACGGCTATGTATCCAAAAAACGCTGCTGATAACGTTCCGACAATTAAAGATGTACTAGAAATAGATTCTGCTTTCCCTTGAAAAACGTCTACAAATTGCAAAATGATAGCTCCAACGATGGCTGGTGTCGATAGTAAAAAAGAAAAGTACGCAGCAGTTTCACGGTCTAATTTTCTCCATAATGCAGCGACAATTGTCATTCCAGAACGGGAAATGGCTGGAAAAATAGCAGCAGCTTGAAATGAACCGATAATTAATGCGTCTTTATATGTTATGTCATCCATTTTTTTACGACCATTCTTTTGTTTATCTGCCATGTAGAGAAAGAATCCGGTCACTAAAAACTCCCAACCGATCGTGATTCCTGTTTTTGAAATATCTTCAAAGAAGTCTTTAAACAATAAACCAATTACAACTGCGGGTATTGTCCCAACGATAAGTAATAACATGAGCTTTGAAAATGGGTTTTTAATTAAATATATAAATTCTTTTTTGTAATAAATAAAAACCGCAAGTAAAGTCCCAATATGCAGCATCGTATCTAAAAATAAGCCAGCCTCATCTAATCGGAACAAATGCCTTCCTAAATAAAGATGTCCGGTACTACTGATTGGTAAAAATTCTGTTAAACCTTGAATTATACCTAGTATGAAAGCTTCTAACCAATTCATGATGGTCTCCTTTCTCTTTTGCTTGTACCAATATATGAGGGTTAAATTTTCGATATGAAAAAAACTATATTTCTCTATGAATTTACTTTTTATTTATGGATATATATGTAAAGAGGGTTAAGGAGGGTTATTATGTGGAAGCACACAAAATTCGGTAATGTATTACTTTGGGTGGGCCCTATCCTTGTATTTTTAGGACTATGTATGACAAATGTTATTTCAGATATTCCTTTCTTTGAGGGAAAACATAAAACGGTTGGTATTGTACTTATATTTATAGGTGTAATCTGTTTTGTTGCTGCTAATCATTTGAAAAAAGGAGAAAGATATGAAGAATAAATCTAAATAAAAAACAATCCTTGCATATTAGCTAGGATTGTTTTTTATTAATGTTGATTATTTGTAGAATACTTTATCAACGTTATATTTCGCTTTGTATTCATTAATGATATATGTTTCGTAAATTTCTCTTTCTGTTGGATCTTCTACGATACATGCATCAATGCGGTATACCTCATCACGGTGGTTTTTAATTGGTGAAACATTATCTTCAAAATGCTTCTTAATACGTTGTCTAATTTTACGAGCTTTACCTACGAAAAGAAGTTCGTCATTAATATTGTAAAACATAAAAATGCCGCCTTTATCTCTAGGGAACAAGTGGAAATCGATAAATCCATTAAATGGAGTAATGATTGGCTCGTCTCCTTTAATAACTTGTTTACGTTCAGTAATTGAAACATCAGCTTCAGGAATATTAATTTTAATCAAGTTCATTCACGTCCTCTTTTATTATAAAGATAAATAATAGCATACATAAGTAAGAAAAGCTATGTTCAGAGGCATATTTCATTTTATAATTCAAATATTATAGGTGTATCATGTAAACTTTTCTTCCAAATCATATGATCACTGGATTCTCCCCAGTAATCTTTCAATACATAGCTAGGTTTTCCAAACTTTTTCATCCATATACTTTGCGCATTTTTATATCCACTATCTAAACAATATTCTGTTATCCCTCTGCTAAGTAATGTAAGAAACATTGTATGTAGTAATAAACTCCCTATTCCCTTTCTCTGATACTCCGGAAGTATGAATACAGTTCCTATTTCATACAAATTTTTAAGTACACCACCTGTACAACTATTAATCAATGTACTTGCTGGACCGATTTCGATTGTTCCAATGATTTTATCGTTACTTGTATCAATTGCTAATAAAAAGTAACGACTTTCTCCGTTACTATCAAAGTCACTTTTCAAATACTGCTTTTTTGAGTTAATTTCATTTTCTATGTCATCTAATAATTGTGACAATCCTTCATCTTTGTATGTATTCGTAATAACTATACGGAAAAATAAATATAGTTCATCTACATCATTCAAATTCGGTCTTCTAACTGCAACGTTAGTCATGAATTCAATCTCCAATCCTCATTATGCCATTGTCAATACAACACTTTATATAATCTATTCATCATTATTCTGCAAAAACCTGCATAAATCCAACAGTATAGAAAGCTCATTATAAATATTGATAAAATAATTTTTATATCCATAGTTGTATGAACAGCAGGACCAAGTACCGGAAAGTGGAAAACATCGAGAACGATCATAATACCTATAAGTAGACAAGTTGCTGAAAAAGAAACAATCCAAATTCTCCTCTTTAATTTTAAAAAGGATACTCCTAAGGCTAGACCTAATAAGCCTGTAGTAAAAGGAAAGACAATTAGTTCACTGGGCTCAATAATAAATAATAGAAAAATAGTAAGAATATAAGAAAGTATTCCCTCACGAATAGAATAGAAAATAGCAAAAAAAATCGGTAATGTCGAAAATGGACTAATGAGCAAACCTATACCAGGAACTAAGTTTCCAGCTGCTTGAAACATGGTGGCCAATGCACTCATCAAAGCTGTAAGTACTAACTTATTCGCAAGGGACAATTTTCTTTTATGAACAAAGCTCGTATCATGTTCTATCATCAGTTGATACCAATAACGTACAAACCAATTCATTAAAATACCCCCTAAAGATACCACATTCATTACTTTCTATATTATTCATACACTTATGGTTTATGAGTTGCTTTCTACTAGTTATAAATCACTATATAATAGATACTTATAGATTGAAGATTTTTAGGGGGACAAGTCAAGTTGTGCGTTTTTGAAGCAGAATAAACTCTTTATGTTTTTAAACTGAGAATTTATATCGTATCAAGGAATAATTTCAAAAATGGTACCTTTGTTAAAATCAGTTACTTTCATAGAACTGTAAACTCCTAAATATAATTTAGTTTGATCCGAATTTGTTCCTAAACTCATATAATAAGCTGGTTGCGTACCAAAATCATAATTGGTTTCAATAGCATAAAAGTCAGCATGTTTACCGTCTGTACCTGCTCTAGTATAGGCTAAAACACCCTTAATTGGAGACTGAGATTCTCCTTTCTTGGCAAGGTCAGTAAAAACAACGCTACCTGTTAAATTTGGAATTGCATTTCCCATATATGGCTGAACTCCTGTAAGTGAAGTTCCTCCAAACTTATCTGTTCTAGAATCTTTATGAAAATAACTAAGTAGAGGCAGAATACGCTTCACTGAAGTTTGTATTGTTTCATCATAATAAACCATTGTTCTCTCATCCAAAGTCTGATTCTCAGAACAATGTCGTATAAAAGAAGTAGGTAAATCCCCTTCCCATCCTCGCCACCCAAAATTGATAAACCCATCTTGTTTGGGAGTTAACCTCATAAAATGCATTTGAACAAGTTTTGTAACCGGTATAGGTTTATATTGAACAAATGAAAAAATAGACTCTACAATATCTTGTCCGACATTTCCGGCGTATTTGATATATTGATTATAAAACCTTTGAAATGAAATGCCGGTTATATTACGTACTCCTTTTGCAATTACTGTAAGTGTTTCTTGTATAGATAAAGGAAGTTCATTAAAGCGTGTAACTACAGGAGGGTTATTTATAAATGTATTTTTACTTACATCGATTTCAATTATTTTTCCTGCTATTTCTAAATCATCTTGGCTTAAATTAAATGGATCATAACCTGATCCGCCATCTCCATTTGTAAAAACAAGTTTTCCAGTCTCAGGTGAAAAGTTTAAACTATTGACTCCGTTATGATTAAAAAATGGTCTTCTTACATTCAGTAATGTTCGTCGTTTTTGAGCTTGACCATTAGATTGTAAAGTCCATTCTTCCACTGTATCAATGTGATCATATTGCGTATTTCTATTAAACCACTTTAAATTTAACGTTTTAGGGTCACAAGGATTCGGTTTAAATTGCTCAGAAAATGCACCTGGCCCTTGAGTTCCAGCTACTGAATAATGAAGATAAAATAACCCATTTTGATAAAATTGTGGATGGAACGCAAGTCCAAGCAATCCGCGTTCATCATAACCGCTACTAGAAACACCTTCTTCAAATGTACCTAATTTAATAATTAGGTGACGAATATCTAAAAATGTCTTTATAACTCCGTCCCCTATGTAAAAAATCTCCCCTAATTGAGTTGCGATAAATAGTCTTTCGGTCGATTCACCTGGAAGTATCGTTGTTTTCAATACAGTTGGTAAATTTACGTTATGAACAATGGGTCGTAAACTAACTTTAACTTTTGTCAATTAACTGTACACCCCTTTTTCTTCTTTTTTATAGAAGAATATGATTAGAGTAGTTCTGTTAGTATCAAATAAGTCGCATTCCTTTTTATTACAATTTTGTATATAATATGATTATAAATAATCTGGGGGACGAACTATGATAATCGTACTACAAATCATCTTACCACTAATTTTCACAGTCTATTTATTTACCCTCTATCGTAAAGGGACGTATGGATCAGCTTCATTTCTTTTAGCAGTCATGATAGGAATTTTCGGTTTAGAGAATATTTTTCAGCATGCTAGTCTAACAGATCATGCTATTTATCCATATTGGGGCAGTTTGAAGGCTGTTGTTATCGTTTTATCAGTCGTATTTCTATTTAAAAAAGGTGGTTTAACAGGAAAATATTGATTTTTAATGCGTTACATATTTTCTTGTTAAATTGCTTTTATTTTATAAAAGAAGAAATATTTATGTAAAAACACGAAGGGATGTGTTACATATGTCTATAAATATTATTTCAATAGTATCTATCATAATATGGATTGTGTTAATTACAGAACTTATAAAACCTTCAAAAGAACAGAATGGACGAAAAATAGTAACTTTAGTAACTGCTGGTTCCGCATCAACACTTATTTTGACGGTTTCATTTATTCAAAATGTCCCGTTTTGGAATTGATAGTGATATAACTAACAAAAATATGTATAAATAAAAAGATTAGGATTTACTCCTAATCTTTTTATTTTTTGAGGTAACACCATATGCCCAGCAAGCTAAGGTCTTGAAATAGCCCCTAAACAAAATTTGAAATTTTTCTAAAGTTATTTATGTGAATTTAACTCGTTTTCAGGAACATATATGGTCCTTTTATAATTTGAAGTTCTTTTTAAGCTTCTTATATTTTCTATACGAACGCCTAACAATGTTTAACATAAAATACGGTATTTTAACCGGGAAAGGCAATTTATATATGAAAGGAAAATAAAAGGTGAAATATGCCTTTTCTAGATCTCTCCACTTACTATCTTCTTTTGTTTTTAAGAAATCAGATACATCGACTACATATCCCCTTCCTTTTTCCATCATCACATTTTTCCCGTGAACATCACAAGGAGTTAACCCTTGTTCCCTCGCATACTCTAAAGCCTCATTAATATCAAGTATTACTTGCTTAGGAATTTTAATACCCTTATGAATAGCATCGTATAAGGTAATTTCTTTTAAACGTTTCAATACTATGAAATTTTCCCCTTTATATATAAGCTTTGAATAAGAAGGATGACCTCCAATTCTTCGGTATACTTCTGACTCTTTTTCAATTCCTTCTCCTTCTCGCACGTAAACTTTCACTACCCAATCTTTGTATTCTTTGTGCATGAATACTGCGGCATAATTACCTGTTCCTAAACACTTCCAAAGTCTAGGAATATCTTTAACTACTACAGGCTCGAATTCATCCTCACTTCTTATACTTACCTCTTTTAATAATTCGTCATTTATCAATCCCACAAAACTATTTATACCCATCATTCCCACTCCGGTTTTGCTAAAAGGGGGCCCACCCACATTTTAACGAAAATATACACTAAGCGAATTTTAGCATAAAACGAGTCATCTTTCTTCCTAAAATAAAAAGCTGGCTCGTTTTATTTGAACTGTTGAATACTTAATATTTATTTCGTTATTCATAGCCAAAAACCGTACGATATAAAAATATTTCTAACTATTTTCATTTTTTCAGAGGCAACTGTATAGGGCTTTTCTTAGTGCAAGTTCTCTTCGTTCATTACCCATGCCAAATCTATAAAATATTGTTTAGAAGTGTAGCAAGGGTTTGTTAATGGTTCAATTCTTCTTCCACAACTATTTTTGTTAGCAAAAACTTTTATTGTTTTAATAGTCTTTTGTTTAATTCCCACAATGCTGTTTTGTTGCTATCCCATTTCAAAAGCGTTACTGCTTCCTCAAAGCATAACCATTTATAATTAAAGTGTTCTTTAGATAATGATATGTTTTTTGTAGGGACTTTAACTCCAAATTATTACATAAACCTCTTCTCCCCAAAGGAATCCTCTAACTACATCCTCTACTGGTAGTGAAGACACAGAATCTAATTGTATATATGGACATTCTCTTGTAATACCAGCCTCTTCAAACGCTTCCCGTTTTGCTGATTCAATAGGAATCTCACCGACTTCTCCGCCACCAGCTATTCCTTGCCAATAACTATAATCACTTTGGTTGAAAATAGCATATTGAATGGAATCAGTAGTTTTTATATAAGGAAATATCAATACTTGATATGGCGCTCTCATTGCTTAAGCTCCTCTCAAAAATAAGTTTTAAATAAATATAAATAAAGAGCCGACATCACAATTCTACATTATTAATGCAGGTTTATAATGTCGGCCTTCTATTTTTAAAGAATTTTATTTTTCATAAACAGGCTTACTCTTAACAGAGGGAAAACTGCTTATTCCTTGTCGAATTTGTTTAGCATGGTTCTTCCTAAATGTTAGCAGTACCCTATATTATTCAATTGCGCCAGCAACATCATAATCATTTAAATCTAACTCAATTGGTTGTCCCAGCGCTAATTTAGCAAGTTCCGCTCCTAAGTATGGACCAGCTGTTAAACCCGAAGCTCCTAATCCATTCGCAACGAGAATTCCTTCAAAGTTAGGTAGTGGTCCGATAACAGGTAAGAATCCTGGTGTGAATGGTCTGAATCCAACTCTCGTTTCAAGCATTGTAGCATTTTCTAAGCCAGGTGCAACTGCTAATGCCTTATGGAATACTTCATGTAAACCACCTGCTGTTACACGATGATCGAAACCAGTATCATTCTCATGTGTTGCACCAATTACGACATGCCCATTGTCAAACGTTAAAATATATTGATCGTTCGGTGGCATAACAACTGGCATATTTTCTGTTGCTGTATTCTCGATTTGCAGATGAACAATTTGTCCTTTTTGGAATGTAACTAAGAAATTAATTCCTAATGGATTCAAGATTTCATTCGCCCATGCGCCTGCAGTTACAATAACCTTTTCCGCTAAGATTGTTTCATCGTTTACTGTAACTCCCGTAACATGATTTCCTTCACGGACTAATATGGCATCGCCTTTTATGAAAGTTGCACCATGTTTTTTCGCAGCACTTATTAATGCATTACGTAATAATCTTCCATTTACTCGTGCAGCACCACTAATATGAACAGAACTATATTCGTCTGATAATGCTGGGAATAATTTTTTTGTTTCTTCAGCTGATAAGCGAGTGATTTCACCAATCTCTGGGGCATCTTCACGTCGTTTATAAGCTCGCTCTTCCATTTGATCTAACTTTTTCTCGTCAGTATGTAAACTAATTGCACCTACACGATTATATCCTGTGTCAGTTTCACCGTCTTCTTCTAATTGCTGAATTAACGAAGAATAGTAACGTGCACCGCCTTTAACAATTTTATACCATGCTTTATTACGACGCTGCGATAGCCATGGACATACAATACCTGCTCCTGCATCAGTTGCTTGTCCTAATTGTTGGCGATCCACGATAGTAACATTCGCACCTGCCTTAGCAAGATGATAAGCAGTAGACGCTCCTAAAATTCCAGATCCAACTACAATATACGATTTCATTTCAAACACCTTTTCTTTTTTGCTAATTATATAAATATAAGAACATTCCTTAGTATAATGGAAGAAATGCTTTTTTCAATGTACTCATCACAATTAATTGTTGCAGCATTGTGACTTTCTTAATCATTATTTTTTCTTCTTACGGAATAATTCAATTGTTTTATAGCCTTGTGAAAGGATCTCTATCATTTTCTCTAGACGTTTTTCACGTGTTTTTTCTTGTTTTACAGAAAAAAGATTACGTGCCCAATCTTTCTGATATCCAGGCGTTAAACTTTGATAAAACTTAAGTTCATTCGGATGATTAGCTAATAATGCTTCAACATCTTTAATTCGATCTGCATAATCGGCAACACATTGACTCATAGCAGATGTTTTCGTTGTTTTTTTCTTCTCGCGTTTTAAACCTACAACAGTAAAGACTTCATCCATACTTACCATTCGTGCAAATTTAATGTCGCTTTCTCCCACATAACCATCTTCTCCAACGTTTAATGCCGGAAACATCTCATCACGGTGAATAAACGTACTATAACGAGCATTACCTTTTTTCGGATATGCGAAGAATACGTAACCCTTTTCAATTAGTAATTCTTCATTACTAATAATAAAATTCGTTTGTTTCACCATTTCATCAAGCGTTTCTACAAATATAAAGATAGCATCGTGTTCTTTTGAGAATGCAGTTTCTTTACCTGTAAAAATGTCATAATCACTTGGTTCGTTAATAACGACCATATTTGTATACTTATTAAGTTTCAATTTATCAATAACTGACATAATAATCTTCCTTTACATTCAAAATTCATTGTACATACTTTTTCGTACTGTTCTAGTGTATTATATGTATTAAGAAAATCAAACTTTAAATCGTATTATTCTGCTGCAAAAGAACATAATTCTTTACTAGATGGGGTGGTTTTATGCCATATGTAATTCGAGATGAAGGGCTAGTTTTACAAGGGGATGATGGAAAAGAACCAATTTTTCATACATATGAAGAAGCTGAGAAAACATTAAAAACACTAACTATACCGCAGTTTCCGAAACATATTAGAAAAAAACCATTTACACCAAAAATAATAAAGATAGCCGCTTCTGAATAAGAACCGGCTATCTTTATTATTCATAACTTAATAGCAAATAAAGTATATAAAAACTCTTTATATTGATCTTCTGTAATTTCATGCTTAGTTTTTTTCCCACGAATAGCTTCAGTTAAACTTGTATTCGTTAATGAAATATGACCGGAGTTCGTCAACTTTACTGCAATTGGTCCTTTATTAAAAATAGACTTCTCATCTTCTATCACTCTTCTTTGAACATCGTTTACTATTATCTCATCAATATTATGTTTATAAAAAGCATGACAAACTTTCCATTCTCCATCAGTATCTATTCTTTCTAAAACATAATTTCCCTTACTCGTATCTTTTCGTCTCACCCGGTACGAACCATTTTTTGAAGAAACAGACTTACCAGTAAAAGGTACAGGAACAAGAGGTACTAACGAAGCTATACCTACATCAATTAAATACTGTACATTATCATAAGTTAAAATAATTGTTATATGGCCATCCTCAAGTGCCCATGCATTTATATCGTTTTTATAAACCGTACCTAATGCCAGTTGTACATCATAGCCACAGTCTCTTAAGAAATAGTAAAAAAGAGTATTTAATTCGTAGCAAAGTCCACCACGGGAACTAGTTAAAATTTTCTCTCGTAAGTTTTCCAGAGAGATTTGATTCGTATTTCGTGCTATAACATCTAAATTCTCAAATGGTATAGTGTGTGCAAATGAAAAGAGTATAGTAGGTAATTCTTCAAACGTTACTTCATTACGTTTTTTAAGATTTAATCTTGTGAAAAGCTGATTTTGTAAACTTGTCATAATTAGCACCCCTTAAAAATTTATAAGTTTAAATAATATATGCTGATTGTAAATTTTAAGGGGCACTGTAACAATGTACATTTCATTTAACTGTACCGGTACAAAAATTACGATTCACGAGGTAAATTAATAGAAAGCGTCATTACAAATGTCTTTTCTGTAATTACTTCTTTTTGAGGCAAATCAAAAGCTACGAATATAAATTTAATAGTTTATCTATAGGCAAATTATTACTATCACTTAAATCAACAAAATAGTGAAGTTGCCACGTTTGGCTCCTTTTAGCTTGATTGCTAACAGTGGTATCCCAAACAGGATAAATTCTCATTGCCATTTTCCCTGTTTGACTTTGTGTTCTCAATATTTTTTCTTTAAGAAGAACCTCTTTAGGAAAAATAAATTGTCCTAGTTTATTATCAGCAATACAAGTGATTACTAATAAATCAGGAGCAGCTTCATAAGAGAAAGCTCTATTTCGCATATTTTCATCTTTCTCCCAAAAAGAAACAAATTGACCAATTTTATTAGGAGTAACTTTTGATTTTCTAAAACGAATGGTTTTGTTATTTAAGTGGAATAAACATCCTGCATATTCTGCGTTTTGCTTTTCTTCTTTTAGATTCGTAATCATTAAATTGTTAGGTTTGTAAACTATATTGTTTAAATCTCGGATCGTATCATTAAAATTGTTCAAGAAAACGCCCCCTTTATTCATCTCTTAGTTTACCACAAACATCAGTTCTTCTATATCGTATATAATCATGAACTAAGTGAAATGGGGGAATTTAGCAGGATATAATTATTACTTTAATGTACTTAGTTTTTCAATTGCTTGTTGTTCAGTTGCTAAGTAAAAAATATCTTTTCCTTTATTACATTCATAAATAAAATCCTTTAAGCTTTTACTAGTATACATAGAGAAATCTCCAACAATAGCAATCTTTACCTTGTAGTTTATAAACTTTTGAAGGATATCGCCCGCAAGCCGTGTTTTTAGATCAAAGAAATCTTCACTTATTAAAGATTTATGGATAATAATATGTTTCGCATCTACCTCATATTGAACTGTTGCCATAGTATCTAATGCAGACTGAACATCCGATATTAATACCTTATCGTTCCTAATGACCGCAATATTGATTCCATCGATTACTACTTTCTTTATTTCCATAGTCCCACCCCTTTATAATTTATACAGTATGAGTAAAATTGTTTTACAAAACTTCGTATTAATCATAGATTAAATTAGCCTCAGCTATTAAAATAGCCTCTATTTTTTGTTGTAAATACATATTTTTTATTACTAATACGGTCAATGAAATTAATGATAGTTTCTCTTTTTTTATATTTTTGAATATATATATGGAATTACTTTTACTTGTTATAAAAATATTGTGGAGTAACATAACTTAACAAACTATCCAAAGTGTTAATCTCGGCATATGGTTGTATTTTGGTAGTATTCTTGATTTTCTGAGGGTTAAACCACACACCTTTTATATTTGCATTTTGAGGACCAGCAATATCCTTTTCTAAGTCATCCCCAACAAATAAAGTATTTTCCGGTTGTAAATTTAGCTTATCTAATGCTAGTTCGAATATACGTTTATCAGGTTTACTAAATCCCACTTCTTCAGAAATAATGATTGTTTCAAAATACCTATTTAAATTCGTGTTAAATATTTTAGCTTTTTGCCTCTGAGTTGAGCCATTTGTTATAATTCCAACTTTAAAGCGCTTCTTTATTTGATTTAAGAAATGAATAGTATTTTGGTCTATTGAAAAACATCTAGGGAAATTATTATTCCAAAAATCTTGGATGTAATTGCGTGGCAATCTATACCTTGGCGTGAATTCATCAAACAATGATTCTAAAACTGTCGTTTTATTACTTATGCCATATTCTCTTTTATCGTATTCTTTGAATTTCTGTAACATGTTGCTTTTAGCCGCACCATCTACATTTTCATAACACTTTTCTAAAACAATTAAAAATAATGCCTCTACTGCTTTATCCCTATCAAGTAATGTATCATCTAAATCAAACAGCATCGCTTTATAACCCATCAAATAATTTCACAACCTTTCTCGCATGATTTAAATAATCCTTAGTTCACACCTTAATCGTTTACTAAATTAGCAAAAAACTCTAAAGTTTGTGAAGTACACTCTATAATTTCGCTAGCTTTTTTTATATTGAAATTCATTTCCGTTTCCCCTTCTAGTAAGTAGCGAAAGTATATGTTCACACAGTTTAAGAAATCACATGCAGTTCCTAATATTATACATTGGTTTTTTAGAAATATAAATCGTTCAGCTTTTCATACGATAAGTTTTTTCAAGCATACAATTATTTTTTCATAAAAAGGAATATGGCTAATCATATTTTTTTGGAGAATACACATTCTTGAAAATGAAGCTAATACGTTAAACGTCCTATGAAGTTCCTATTGTATCTCCACATAAACTCCAGATAGTACGGCTATAATGACTACCAGAGGTGATATTATGAAAAACTATCATATTCTCGTGGTAGAGGACGATCAAGAAATTCAGGAATTAATTAAACAATTTTTAATGACGCAGCATTATACAGTGATAGTCGCTTCAGATGGACTAGAGGGTATGACACAATTTAATAAGCAATCATTTGATTTAATTCTTCTAGATGTCATGATGCCCAATCTTAATGGGTTTGAAGTTTCTAAAATGATTCGAAGTCAGTCAAACGTACCAATTATTATGCTAACTGCGTTGGAAGAAGAGGAAGATCAAATGAAAGGATTCGACCTTGGGATCGATGATTATATAACAAAGCCCTTTTCATTTCATGTTTTGATTAGACGAGTCGAAGCTGTACTTAGAAGAAGTTATGATAAAAATGTAAATAATCATTTGATATTTAAAGAAGTGCGTATTGATGTGGATGCATATAGAGTATATGTAAATGACGTTGAAATTATATTAACGACAAAAGAGTTTGAAATTCTACAACTACTATTTCAAAATGAGAGAAAAGTACTCACAAGAGAAAATATCGTAGAGAAAGTCTGGGGTTACGATTATTTTGGAGAAACACGAATAATTGATACACATATTAAAAACCTACGCAAAAAATTAGCTATCCCTTATATTAAAACAATAAAGGGTATTGGTTATAAAATTGATGAATAGTATTGTGAAACTCATGAAAATGAAGCAAATTACTTATAAACTCTTTATGACTACATCTCTCATTTTATTATCCTTTGCAGTATTGATTTATTTAACTTTATACTTCTTTCTCCCTACGTTTTATGAGCAATATAAAACAGATCAACTTCAAACAGGGATAAACGAAATCATTGATAAGTCTAAAAATCTTACGTTTCAAGATGCGATACCACTTTTTGATGAATACGCAAAAAAAAATAATGCGATGCTTTATCTTCAAAATAAAGAAGGAGTAATTATTTACTCTCCTTCATTTTCTTTTATTCAAAGTGGTACGCAAAAAACAGTAGTTACTAAAGCAACACGATTCGAGAATGCAAGTACCCTCAGCAATTCATATAATGTTACGAAACCAATTCAATTTCAAGATGGTAGTTTAACGCTTATAGTGTTTGCTACATTTCAACCGATTGATGAAGCTTCACAGGTTTTAGTACGCTTTCTCCCCTATATTAGTATCATTGTGCTCGTTATTGGTATAGGAAGTGCTTATTTTTATTCCAGGTTTATTACAAAGCCACTTATTTATATTAATGAAGGTGCACAAAAGATGGCAAATTTAGATTTCTCCGAAAAAATTGAGGTTCGCTCTACAGATGAGTTAGGAGAATTATCTAATAGTTTGAATGACATGTCTATTAACTTGCAACAAGCTATGTTTGATTTAAAAAAAGCAAATGAACAATTAAAAAATGATATTGAAAAAGAAAGAGAAATAGAAACAAAACGCAGAGAGTTTTTTGCGATTGTAGCACATGAATTAAAGTCCCCTCTTACTGTAATGAAAGGATACTTAGAAGGAATGATATACAATATTGGCCCTTATCAAAATCGCGATCAATATTTAAAGAAAAATCATCAAATTATTGAAAGTATGGAACAATTAGTTCGTGAAATTTTAAGCGTATCGAAATTAGAACAACACACCTTCAAACTAAAAGTAGAGAAAGTTAATCTTTCAAAATTAATAGGTACAATTACAAAAGATCTCGAATTTTTTGCTTCTCAAAAAAACATCGAAATAATAAAAGAAATTGATTTTGACCTTTCTATTTATACAGATTGTGCTCTTTTAGAAAAAGCATGTAAAAATATTATACACAATGCGGTTATGTATTCACCACATAATGAAAAAGTCTATATAAAGTTAAATGAGGATTCGAAACAAGGTCAAATCAAAATGCAAATTATAAATACAGGTGTCAATATTAAAGATGAAGATTTACAACAAATTTTCAAACCATTTTATCGAATTGAAAAATCAAGAAATCGAAATACTGGAGGAAATGGTTTGGGGCTATATATTGTTAAACAAATTCTTGAAACACTAGATATAAAGTATTCAATGAAAAATATGGAACATAGTGTGCAATTTTGCATGAGTATTCCATTATCTAAACATAAAAACAAACAAACTCTCCTTTAAATAGGACGAGTTTGTTTGTTTTTGTAGTAAGTATAAACTTATTAACAGGTTTTTCATTTGATGATATGTATGTTCTTAGAGCTGCTTTTGATAAGCAATCTATGCAAGATCTTCTTGGGAATTTAATAGTTGTTCGCCAATCTACCCTGCATTTACTTAGAAGCTTAGATAAAGAAGCTTGGTCACAAAGAGGAAATGCGAATAATTCTGAAGTTACAGTTCGTGCATTAGCATACATTATTGCTGGTCATGAGCTTCATCATCTTCAAATTATAAAAGAACGTTACCTTGGTCCTGATCTATATCCAGCAACTTAATATTTGAAGAAAATGAGTCCTATTTATGTAGTGCTCTATTAGCGCTTAGAACCATGGCAATTAAATGCATTTATTTATAAAATTCACCACATAATATTTATGCTATCCCTTCTTATTCTGTACATAATTTTCTTTAGGCTGATATACTATAAACGCAATAGTTCTGGAAAGGTGATGATAGTATGTATGAACAACAAAATAATAGAGATAGAGATCAAAAAATGATGTTTTCTATGCAAGGAGTTCCCACAAATAAAATTAACATGCATCAATTACCTAAATGGATTAGAATTTTTGGCTATTGTGCGTTTGGTTGGATAATAGTATTTAGTTTAATTATGATTGTAGGTTTAATTCTGCAATAACTATACAGAGTAGGTAAACGGGACGATATTTAGGTCATACATCTAGGTAATGTCCCGTTTTTTATGTGTGATTATCCCATGATATAGGTAACCAATTATAATAAAAAGAACCTGTAGAATATCCTACAAGTTCTTTTTATTATATTATTAAAACGGGAACAACAAACTATTTTAACATTCAGTACAGGGAGACCATTTTGATTATGGCTTGATTTTATTATAAATCAAATATAAGCTTTTGAAAGGTCTAGATTTTGAAAATTATGTGAATTAAAAAGCTACGATGTTTATATTAGATTTCATTTACGACCAACTTCTTCTTACTTAAATACACTGCACGATCTGATTTTTTAGCAACCTCCTGTGAGTGCGTCACAACAATAATGCATTTATTCTCTTTATGTGCAAGTTCTTGAAATAGTTCTATTATATCCATTGCAGTTTCCTCGTCGAGGTTTCCTGTCGGCTCATCTGCAATCAGTAAATCAACATTACAAGATAGTGCTCGAGCAATTGCTACACGCTGTTGTTGTCCACCGCTTAGTTGCAGGACGTTTCGTTTCGCTTCAACTTCTGTGAGTCCTACCCTTTCTAACAATTCTAATGCTCTTGCTGTTTTATTTTGCACTTTAACACCCGTAATTTCCATTGCTGTTAAGACATTTTGAAGAGCTGTCATATAGGTTATCAAATTATAAGATTGGAAAATTACAGATACATTTTGATTACGGTATCGATCCAAACCAATTTTTCTAATATCTTTGCCATTATACAGTACATAACCATTTTTAGGGACGTCCAGTCCACAACCTAAGCTCAGAGTTGTGGTTTTACCAGATCCAGATGGTCCTAAAATCGTGTAGAAATGTCCTTTTTGAAAAGAAAAGTTAACATTATCTAGTATCGCTACATTTTTCCCATTACTTTCATAATAATAATCCAAATTTTTAAACTGTAAAATCGTCTCCATATTAAGCCTCCTCATTCATCTTTTAAAAGAATTTGTTTTGGGTTTAAACGTAGAATAGATAATGCTGGAAGAAGCGTTGCTATTATAGCAATAGCTAGTCCAATTCCACCCATTTTCCCTACATCTTCTCCTGTTACACTTACATCAATTTTATCAATTGGATCTTCTTTTTGATTTTGTAGAGTACCACCAGATCCAGCCATCATTACAGTACCATGTTGCGAAGTATCTGTTTCTTCGCTTGCAGTAGCAATTTCATTCGAAAGTAAATTATCTCCGATATATTGAGAAACTTTAGCTCCTGTTGTTATGGATAATCCAAATGCTAAAATAGCGACACACACTACTTCTACTACGAATTGCGCTATCAATTTCCACTTTTTCTCTCCAATAGACAATAGAATTCCCATTTCTTTACGACGTCCTTTAATTGATAGCATAATGATTAATCCTAAAATAATTGCACCTGCAATCGATACAATATAAATAATCATTTGAGAAGTCGAAGAGATATTTTCGATAGGACCAATCATTTGCTTGTACAATGAATCATGCGCATCTAATTTATAATAATTAAAATCAATGTTAGATTTTTTTGCTTCTTTTTTAAATGCATCAATATATTGTGGATCATTCAAGAAATACACGACTTGACCACTACTTATACCTTGGTCTACTTCTAATTTTTTCATAGTTGAATGCGGCATATATAGTTTATTAGCTGGATCCATAATAGGAGGAGCCTGTTGACCCATTGCTTGCTCATTTGTTTCGTAAATGCCGATAATTTCAACCTCAAGAGTTTCCTTCTTATCCCCTGATTGTACTTTAACTTTGTCTCCTACTTTCAAATTGTTTAATTCCGCTAATCGTTTTTCCATTAAAGCTACATTCTGATCTTTCATTTGCTCTGTTATTGGTTTTCCATCAATGATTTTACTTTTTCCGTTTTTAAAGCTTTCTTGTAATGCAGTCTTGCGAACTCCCTCAATCATAAAAGAAGCATTCATATCTATTTCTGTACCAGAACTTGAACCGCCTCGCGCAGCCGTCATTCCCACTTTACCTTTTCCTTCTTCTTCTCCTTCTGAAGCTCCTACTAGTTTAAGCCCATCAGAAATACCGAAAGTGTTAGCTATGTAATTATAATCTTTTACATACTTGGACTTCGCTAATTGATTTGTTTCTTTTGCATCGAGCTGCGGCGGATTTGGCATTTCTCCAGTTTCCTTAGCTTTTTGACCTATTTTGTCGAAATCAAGACCTAAAGTAACATCTGCACCAAGTTTTTTTCTTGCAGCATCCGCTGCTTTTTTTGATGCATTTTGGATTGTGTAACCTGAAAGAACCAAATTTGTAACAATCAGAAAAACTGCCATCAAAATTAATGATGTTCCTATCCTTTTTTTCATACTGAGAATTGCTCGTTTCATAAAATTCATTTTTCTTACCTCCTTGATAACTTGTATTCTATATAGGTTATCTAGAGTTTATATGGAGCTAATCGGTAGTTTAACTAGAGATATAAGGAGTTTATGTGTAGTTATTCATTTACCTGTTCAAGAAAAACTAGAACACAAATTCAAAAATGCAGTCGTTTTTGAATATTGGTAAGGAGTTAGTCAATTTAAGAGACTTATAGAAAAAGAGGTTAAGCTTAATTTAATGTATATAATATAAAAAATATATTTATTGTATAATTTCTATACAATAAATATAGAGAAGCTATTTGTGAATATCTAGATGGGAATTGTTAAGTTCCTCATAGAAATTACATCTTTTAATAAGAAAAGAAACAAGTTAACATTCTTCTTAAATTTTAATATAAATTATTTATAGTTTTATTTTATTGCACGATTTATAATATAATATACAAATTTATCACCTATTTTTATAATTCAAGCACCTACTATTAGGAAAAGAGAATATTTCCTAATTAATTTAAAACATAAATTTTGTCTATGTTTTAAACAATATGTATTTTGGAGGAGGTTAATTTGATTTTTTCAAAACTCATTGATCGGTACGCCTTATATGATTTACACAAAAAAAGAAGTGTAGCATTTCAGTTTACTTCCCTTTCTAACACTTCATTAAATATAAAGAACATAGAATCTTTTTATAAAGTAAAACCATCACATTTTCATTTTGACATTAAGCATTCAAAGCAGGAAAATGAATACATGGTTGGGCAATTCAACTATAAAAGTTCGGTTCAATCCGGTGATTCACGCAACGACTCTGTAACTGGGGAATTATTCTTACATGAAAATGAAAATGCACCTCATGTTATCTTTGTTCACGGTTGGAGAATGGATTCTAACGAACGTGTGAAAAAAATATTCCACGATCATATGACCAGCCTGAAGTGGAATATGTATTATTTCACTCTACCCTATCATTTTGAAAGAAAACCCGATCAATCCTTATTCAGTGGAGAGTATATGGTAAGTGCAAATATTGAACGAACATTACAAGCAACTAGACAAGCGGTAGCTGATTTACGAGCTTTGATTAAATGGATTAAAGCAAATAAAAAGGGGACCCTGATTCTAATAGGAATTAGTTTAGGCGGATTTATTACTAACTTAACCTCTCTTGTTGAAGAAGAAATTGATGTGTTAGCATCCATTTTCTATGCAAATCGACTTTCTTATTCTATTTGGAATACAACTCCAGGTAAATTTATTAGAGAAGACTTGGAACATCATGGTGTTACGTATGATGATTTAATAGATTATTGGAAAATCACTGAACCGAGTCAAGCATTGCCAAAAGTAAAAAAAGAAAATATTTTATTAATTTCAGGTAAGCATGATCTATATGTGCATTCTGAGGATACAGACTACTTGTGGGAATCTTGGGAAAGACCTACACGATATATTTATAAATGTGGGCATGCCGGAATCGTTCTTAAACGTAAAAAAATTGCAACTGATACTATTGATTTTATTCAAAATCGATTGAACTCCTCACACTTATCCAATGTCATGCCTTAAATTGTGAGATTACTAAGTACAAAATCTTATACTTATATTGTTATATTTTTTACTAGTCACCTTTGTAAATCTTAGCCCCAAGCCTTACACGATTGAAAATGAAATAAAATAAATAACTAAGGAACTAATTTACCATATGGAAAAACATTGCTCAGCATTTTCACCAGTGGTCCCTGTATATGCAATATTACATACAAAAATCTTTATGTATTACGTTATTAATTTAAAAATAAATTATTCATCCATAAATCTATACCATCCGTATTTACAGTTATGGATACCCTAATTACATATGAAAAAGAGAGAAGAACATTGGTTAGTTCTTCTCTCTTTGTTTATTTTTAAGATAACTATCTATAAAATTTTGCTTTTCATAATTCTTCATGAGTCTAGAAAAGAATCTAATCCTTTTCTAGACTCAAAAAGAAATTTTTCTAATGTACATAATTACAACGACATTAAACCACTTTGCTCTTAAATCCACTACTTGTATTATTGATTGCATGAAACTCCTTCTTGAGAAAGGTTTTAGTTTCCGAATATTCTGTCGACCGTTATAACATATCCAATTTACAATTTAATTGTGGTGTTCTTTCACAATTAAACTACTTAGAATACACTTCATTTATTTGAAAACAATTACAAATAGAGGTGCTAAAATGAAAACTAGAGTAAATCCAGAATTATTACAAGGGTTAGAGATGTTTCCGGATCTCGATTTACGCCCAGAAAATTTGCAATCAATCAGAGAAGGAATAGCTCAAATGAGACCACCTACCGTTGGTGATGACTCTCTTTCTTTAACAGATAAAGTCATTGTTGGGCCTGATGATAATCCGTTACCATTACGAATTTATCGTCCAAAATCAAATCATGAATCTTTACCTGTCTTATTATGGATACATGGTGGAGGTTATATCTTAGGGTCTATAGATGATAACGATGATACTTGTATGAGGTTTGCAAAAGAAGCTAGCTGTGTGGTCGTGTCTGTAGACTACCGCTTAGCACCTGAACACCCTTACCCAGCACCAATTGAGGATTGTTATTCAGCTTTAAAATGGATTGCTGATAATGCAAATTCATTAAACATTGATTCGAATCGAATTGGGGTTGCAGGAGTAAGCGCTGGCGGTGGACTAACAGCAGCATTATCATTATTAGCACGAGATCGAAAATATCCTTCAATTTGTTTACAAATGCCACTATATCCAATGATTGATGACAGAAATGATACACCTTCAGCGAATGAAATTAAAGAGGGATTTGTTTGGAACCAAAAGGCAAATGAGGCTGGCTGGAAAATGTATTTAGGAGAAATGTATGGAACGGATCAAATCCCTGCCTATGCAGCACCTTCTCGAGCTGAGGATTATAGTGACTTACCGTATACTTACACATTTGTTGGTCAATTAGATCCATTCCGCAGCGAAACATTAACCTATGTAAGCAAACTAGCACAAGCTGGTGTTGATGTGGAGTTTCATTTATATCCAAATGCCTATCACTGGTTTGAAGGGTTAAATCCAAATGCCGATGTATCTATTTATGCTGTGAACGAAATAGTACAAGCAATAAAGACTGGTTTCAAACGAGTATCCAAGGTTGAGGCTTAATCCCATTACAAGAGAAACACTTATAAATAGTATATATGTATTTATCATTTAAATATAATAGCCGATTCTAAATAAGAATCGGCTATTAATATGTAAAATCCGCCTAATATATCAAGGTTGAGAAACAGATATAAGATGTTTAGGCGATGTGTTTATTTCCTCTGCTAATGCTTTTATGTTCATCATGATTTGAAGTATTTCTTCTTTTGTTGTTCTTGGGTTGATAGAGCAAAGTCGAATTACTACTTTTTCTTTTAATTTAGTCGTACTTAGCATAGCAAATCCTCTTTGATTAATTTCTTCCACCAATTTTTTGTTTATTTCATGAATTGTATCTGTAGATGTTAGCTCACATGGAATATAACGAAAAGTAACAATTCCTAATTGGGCAGGTGTTACTACTTCCCAATCTTTTTCTTTCCTTAAAAACTCTTCAACTTGTTCAGCTAGCATAATGCCATGATCAATTGCCTCACGAAAAGCTGTAACTCCGAATGCTTTAAAAGAAAGCCATACCTTTAATGCTCTAAATCTACGAGAAAGTTCAATTCCACGCTCCCCAAAATTCACTTTTTCTTCTATATTAGTTTCTGTATCCTTAATATACTCTGGGATCATACGGAATGTTTCACTTAAATATTGGCTATTTCGAATAAGTACACAACCAACATCATAAGGCTGAAAAAGCCATTTATGCGGGTCTAACGTTAAAGAATCGGCACGATGAATTCCACTTAATAACTCCCTCCCTTTTTCACTGAGAATTGCTGCAGCCCCATAAGCCCCATCCACGTGTAGCCATATATCTTCATCACCACATACATCAGCCAATTCATCGAGGGAGTCCACCGCTCCGCAATTCGTTGTCCCTGCATTAGCAATAACACAGAATGGTTTTTTCCCTTTTAATCGATCTTCTTTTATTTGTTTTCTTAAAGTACTAACTGAAATTTTTAAGTCTTCATCTGTCTCAATTCGGCAAATTTGATGCTGTTTAAAACCTAATACTTTAAGTGCTCGATCTACAGAAAAATGAGTTTGGTTAGAAAAATAAACAATCGCATTTTCTATGTCATTATTCAGCTTGACCTGTCTCGCTACAGTAAGTGCAGTCAAATTAGCCATGGAACCACCACTGACAAATAGTCCTTCAGCTGAATCAGGGAATCCTAGCATTGATTTTAACCAGTTAATTGTCGTTAATTCAATTTGTTCGGCACCTGCACCTACTATCCAAGCTGTAGGAAATACATTAAACCCACTTGCTAAAAAATCTGCTAATACACCAACATAATTATTAGGACCTGGCACAAAAGCCATAAAATGAGGATGATCCACATGAGTAATTTGATTAAACACATTGTTATTAAGAAAATGAAGTAATTCTTTTGGATTAGATCCGTTTTCCGGAATCGTTTCAATTAGCTTGTCTCTAAAAATATTACTATCAATCGTTTCTGAAACTGGTTTACTTTTTAAATGATTCATATGATCAACAATCAAGTCAACCGCTTGATATCCTAACTGACGCATTTCTTCGGCTGATAACTGTAATTTTTTTGTCATTTGATTTACTCCTATTCTATTTAAAAAGGCGAGTTCTTGCTCGCCTTTTCATTTTTTATAATTTGTAATCACAAATTGTTTGTATTGGATTTTGAAGAATCGTGTTGATTAACCCATGGATGTGATTTAATATTTCCTGTATTTTCTCTGCTTCATATACGGTTTGATCATATCCAAACTTTATTGTAAGTCTTTCTTCAGGGAAGCACATAATTCCATACTTTACATGTGGCTCATCAACAACTTCGTAATCCGTGATAGCAAAATGTCTGTTTTCATTTGAAGAAAAGATTGCTGGATTAGTTGGATAGTTTTCAAAAACCCAAAGATGGTCAGTCAACTCAGTTTTTAATTCACTTTGCTTTTGTATATCAACAAATGAATAGTATGCATACTCATTACATTTCAATGTCTCTAGTTGTACCTTTTGCAGGAAGTCCACAAAAGATTGCGTTTCTGTCCATGCTAATCGGATAGGCAAAACATTTGTGAACAGACCGAACATATTTTCAATTCCTTCTACTTCGGGAGGTCTGACTGATACTAGATTAGGCAATACTACTTCTCTCGTTCCGTTGAATTTGCCAAGCAATATTCCCCATACAGCTAGTAATGCCGTATTCATAGTTATATTATTTTTAGTTACAAATGTCTGTAACTGATCAGTCAAATCCTTGTCTAATGTTAAATCCATAAAAGTGAAGTTTAACCCTTCACTTTTAGATGGGACTTTCTTTTTAGGAATACTAATTTTCTGATTGTATCCTGATAAATAATCTCGCCAAAAATGACGTGCTTTCTCATGATCTTGTGCCAAAGTCCAATCTATAAATGTTTCAAAAGGTTTTACCATGGGTAACCCCGCCGTAGTTCCGGCATTTGTAGTTTCGTAGAGCTGGAATAATTCGTCTATCAAAATGCTGACGCTCCAACCATCACATAATAGATGATGGGAACTCCAAATTACTTTATGCTCGTTATTACCTAGTTGGAATATACAGAGACGTGTCATAAGTTCATCATTTTTAAATCCTCGACTTAAATTTTCATTCATCCACTGTTTTAGGAATTCTTGCTGTTCTTGTTTCGTCATCTCGATCAAGTTTTTTATTTCTGAATTTATTTGAACATCATATAGAACAGCTTGCCAAGGTTTTGCTTGTTCATCTTGCACAATTATTGTTCTTAAAGAATCATGACGATCAACTAATCGTTGGAAACACTGAATAAAGAGTTTAATATCCAGCTCCCCCTCAAGTGCCCAAATTGTTTGTTCAAAATATGCATTTGTATCAGGTTCATTCGTAGCATGCTCATAAATAACTTCCTGGAAAGGTGCTAACGGGTAAATACGTTCTATTTTTATATCCGGCATTTTTTCTTGTATTTTGTTAAGTGTATGTTGATTAAGTTGTTTATCTTTAACATTTAGTAATGTAGCTTTATTATCGTTCATTATGTTTACATCATTTGTTTGTGAACTTGAAAACTGGTCTAGCTTTTTAACAAATTGAACCATGTCCCTTAATATAGGAAATGAAAATATATTTTTTGGTTCAAGCTCGAATCCTTGTCGATACAGTCTGACGGACACTTGAATCGCTTTTATCGAATCTCCACCTAAGGCGAAGAAATGATCATTTACTCCAACTTGATCTATTTTGAGTACTTCTTGCCAAATACTAGTTAATATTTTTTCCATTTCAGTTTTTGGGGCAATAAATACTTCATTTTTTTGTTTCTCCGGAGTAGGGAGCGCTTTTCTATCTAATTTCCCGTTTGGAGTCAAGGGTAATTGGTCCAAATAAACAAAATAAGAAGGAATCATATAATCTGGCAAGTGATCTCGCAAATGCTTTCGTAGTTCTGTTGTACTAATATTTTGCTCAGTTACCACATATGCAACTAAAAATTTTATTCCGTTCTCATCTGTTTGATCAATTACGACAGCATGTTCGACTTGTTTATAAGTTAGAAGACAATGAGAGATTTCTTCTAACTCTACTCGATATCCCTGAATTTTCACTTGGTAATCTTGGCGGCCTAAAAATTCAATATATCCCTCAGAATGCATTTTTCCACAATCTCCTGTTTTATATATAAGACCAAAATCAGGATGTGACACAAACGCTTCATTTGTTTTCTTTTCATCATTTACATATCCTTTAGCAAGGCCCACTCCCCCGATATATAAATCTCCAATTACACCAACAGGGCACATTTTCTTTTCATAGTTCAACACATAATACGTTTGGTTTGCCAAGGGCATCCCGTATGGAATACTATTCCAATGTGATTCCACCTGTTTGACCGGATAATAAATTGACCAAATCGATGCTTCTGTTGCCCCTCCTAGTGAAACTACTTCTGCAATTGGAAAATGTCTTTTTATTTTTTCTGGTAAAGAAAGCGGAATCCAATCTCCACTATGTAAAACTAAACGTAAAGAAGGATATTCAAAATGAGAACCTACTTGATCCAATGCCAAATCCATGATTGCAGGCACCGTATTCCAAATTGTAATCCCTCTACGTTCGACAGTGCGGATTAATTCTTGCATGTCTCTCGGATCACGAATCATTACTAACATTGCACCTGTGCTTAAAGCTCCGAAAATATCGTATACAGATAGGTCAAAACACATGGAAGAGATACCAATAATACGATCATCTTCATTCACCTCATATTTTTGATTTATGTCTTGAATAGTATTTGTAACCGCTTGGTGAGTAATAATTACTCCTTTTGGTTTTCCTGTACTTCCTGAAGTGTATATAATATAGGCAATATCTTCTGGACCAGCAATAGCGGGCATATCTTCTGTTGTATAAAATGACAAATGATTTTCTTCATAAAGACTAGGTTCTAATAAAAGCTTGCATGAGCTATTTTTTAAAATATATGTTTGGCGATCTAAAGGATGATCGGGATCAATCGGAACATAAGCGGCACCTGATTTTAAAATACCTAACATATTAACAATTGTGTCAACTCGCCTTTTTGCTAAAAGACCCACTTTGTCACCTAGACCAATACCTTGCTCTTTTAAGAAGTGGGCAATTTGATTAGAACGTTTATGAAGTTCCGAGTATGTTAACCATTCTTGTTCAAATACCACTGCTACTTCATCCGGCGTACGTTTTACTTGGTCTGTAAATAATTGATACAGAGTAGTTGAAGGTATTTTTTCTGTTGTTTCATTGTATTGCTTAATTAGAGTTTGATCCGATTCTTTCATATGCAAAGATGTTATATCGCTTTGTTTCACCAATTGTTCCAATAAGTCAACAAATTGGGAAAACATTGCTTCTATTACATCAACATCAAACAACTCTTCAACATAGTTCCAGCTAATTAATAACTCTCCATTTTTTTCAATTACTACATTATCCAAATACACTTGTGGAGTCCGAGCATGAATATAGCGAAGAGAACCAAGTTGTTCCCAAGAGAAAGCACCTGCACCTGCTAACATCGAGGTGAAAACGATTGGCATAACTGCTTTTGGCGTCATTTGATGATATCGAGTAAAATCTCGAATAAAGTTAACTCCATCGTAATGACGATGTTCAAGGCCATCTAATAAAGTAGCTTGCGTTTCTTTTACTCTAGCAAAGAAAGTTTGCTCTGGTTTTACATCAACATCCAATAAAATAAGTGATGTGAAATCTCCAACAATCTGTTCTACTTCATCATGAACAGGATAACGGTTAAATACAGTCAAGTTAATTGCTAATCGACGTTGATTACTCCAATATGCCAACACATCACCATATATTGTACAAAGTAGAGCGGAAGGCGTTACCTCTTTCTCTTGTGCTAACTTTCGTAGCTTTGTCCATTTTTTATTATCCAGGATTTTTGTAAGTGATTGGAATTTAGGAGTAGCAATCTCTGCTGGATCCTTTTTTAACAGCAAAGAAGGTGCAAACGGAAAGTCAGGAAGCTTACTTGTCCAATAATCTTTTGCTGTTTTATATTCTTCGCTTTGTTCCATTTCATCATAGATAAACATATAATCTTGAAAATCAAAAGATAAAGATTCTAATTTTTGATTTGGTTTATAATAATAATGCAACAAATCCTGTCCAACAATGTTCATGCTTGCTCCGTCCATTAATAAAGCATCGTATCGAAAACATAATAAATACGTGTCTTCTTTTAAAAGAAAAGCTTTCAATTCAAACAAAGGCCATTGCCCCAAAGGGAATACATGGTTAGTCATTCGAGAACGCTCTTCTTGTAAGCGAGCATGTTGATTCCTATCATCTAAATCTATGAGACTCACTATTTCAATCTCGTAATCAGGAACGCTTTGTAATATTTGCTGTTTTCCCTCTGGTAAAATTACAGCTCGCAACATTGGATGGCGATGAATTACCTTTTGAAAACTTTTTGAAAGACGATTGATATCCAATGCTGTTTCATATTCAAAATATGTTTGAGGTGAAATACCGCTTAATTCAAACTGTGAATTCCGTCCTATCATATACGCTGTCTGAACTTCTGTTAAGGAAAATGGCTTAGACAAATCTTTAACATGAGTTGGTCTACTTTCAAGGTTTTCCTCTTTATGCTCTAACTTTACACAAGAACTCAATTGAGCGATTGTGGGGTGCTTAAAAAAATCTGTTGTACTTATTTTTAAGCAGTCTTTTCTTAATAAATTAATTACCTGAAGTGCTTTAACAGATTCTCCTTTTAATGCAAAAAAATTATCATGAATACCGATTCCCTCAATCTCCATAACTTTTTCCCATGCACGCACTAATTTTTGTTCAATTTCATTGCGCGGAGCAACGTATGGAATTGATACATAATCCGTTTGTGTTATATCCAACAATCTTTTTCTATCCACTTTTCCATTTGGATTCAATGGAATCTCTTCTACCTGAATCATTTTTTCAGGAATCATAAACTCAGGTAATTTATCACTTAAATATTTTCTGATTTCACCAAAAGACACCTTGTTATCCGATACATAGTAGGCAGCTAATAATTTCCTATTTCCATATACTTGATCAACAACGATAGCCTGGTTTATTTCTGGATATTCCCTTAATTGAGTTTCGATTTCTCTTAATTCAATCCGATACCCCCGAATTTTCACTTGATGATCCATTCTACCTAAATATTCAAGTTCTCCATTAGGCAACCAACGAACGAGATCACCTGTATGATACATCATTTCCCCTGCCGCAAAAGGACTCGGTACAAATTTTTCATCTGTCAGTTTATTTTTACCAAGATACCCTCGTGCTACCGCTACGCCAGCAATGCAGAGTTCACCGGGAATTCCAAATGGCTTTAATTGGCCATACTTATTCAATATATAGCAATGATAATTCGGGTTAGGTTTGCCAATCGTAACTTCTTTGGAAGTGCTCAAGTCTTTTACTGTTGCGCAAATGGTTGTTTCTGTGGGACCATAAATATTTAAAATTGTTGCTTCACTGATACAACGAATTTTTTCAACCAAATCAATGGAAAATGATTCTCCTGCTAATAAAATAGATTTTAAATCTTTTAGAAAAATCGCCCCTTCTGGATCACTCAAAATCACTTCCATTCGCGATGGCGTTGATTCCCATAAATCCACCTTATGTTTTTTGACCAAATGAGACAATTCTTTTGTTGCAAACTGGTCCTCTGTAGCAATTACTACTTTTGAACCTTGCGTTAAAGGAAGACATATTTCTAACAAGGAAATATCAAAAGATACACTAGCAAGAAACAAGAATGATTGATTAGCTTTTACTTTTTCTCTCATTACATTTAAAAAATGAACTAGCGATTTTTGTTCTATCATTACCCCTTTTGGATTTCCTGTCGATCCTGATGTGTAAATAACATAAGCTAAATCATTAGGATTATGTTCTCGAACTAAATTACTTTCTTCACCTTGAAAAAGATATTCTTTATCAAGATACAGTACTTCACCTGCAAATTGTGGCAATACTTCCTCTGTTCGCTTACTAAGTAAATATTTTGCTTGACTATCTTGTAACATATATTCAATTCGTTCAGTTGGGTAGTTAGGGTCGATTGGTAAATACGCTGCTCCTGCTTTTAAAATCCCCATCATACCAATAATCATTTCTAATGACCGATCTACCATAACGCCAATAATACTTTCTTTTGAAACACCTTTACTTTGAAGAATAGAAGCCAATTGATTCGCTTTCTTATTCAATTCTCTATATGTCAAAGATTGATCATTACAAACAACAGCAATTTGATCTGGAGTTTTTAATACTTGCGCTTCAAACAAATCTTGAAATGATTGAAACAAGTCTATGCCCGTTTGAAAAGTATTCAATCCTTCTAACAACTCTTTTTCTTCTTCTGCAATAATACAAATATCTTTCAATGCCAAATTCGGATTTTGTGAAACTTGCTTTAAAACATAACAATACGAATTGGCAAACTGTTGCAAAGAAGAGAATGAACGGGACTTGCAAGAAATTTGAAATTCAAATTCATTATGTATTTCATTCCATTTTCTTCGTATCCATAGGGCTAAATTATTCTCTGCGTATTCTTCTAGCGAATTTTCATTATGTAATCCTTCCATCCCGATTACAATTTGAAAAGGAGTTAAATTGTGTTTAACTAATAATTCAGAGAGCGGATACTCCTGATTTTCATACCCGAATAAAGTCGTTTGTTCAATCTCATTTACTAATTGTTTAAAGGTGTGATGTGGCTGGATTTCACTTCCTAAAGGAATCAACTTATTAAGATTCTCACTTTGTTCAAGATTCTTTTCAATTATAGGAATACCAATAGTAATTCTTTCTTGATCTGTATAATGTGCCAAACAAACCCTTAAAGCGGCTTGAAACCAGCTAAATAATAATAAATCTTGAGACTTACTTATTTTTTGTATACTTTTACTAAATTCTACATTCACTATGACTTGAACGTATTCACAAGGTGTTTCTTTATTTAGTTGGTAATCGCTATTAAATTTAAATACAGAAAAATCGAGAATCTCGGAAGATAATTGCTCCTTCCAAAACGCTTCTACTTCTTTATTTTCATGAATCGAACTTCGATCTTTAATGTGCATTTTTATCTTTATCCCCCTAATATTCATTTCTTCTACTCGTTAATTTTCAAGCCAACTTCAAGCCCATGGAGAAACACTTGATGATTATCCAAACATAAAAATTGCTGAATATCTTCAAATTTCATATGACCAACTGAACAAACCCCTAAATTTAATGTCTCAGCAACCATATTTAAGGTAGCAGTGATAATGCCTGACTCAATACAAGCAAATAAATATCCGTCTGAACCGTATTTCGGGATGGAAGCGTTCGCATTATAAACCAAATAAACTGAGAAGGCAGATTGAGTAAATAAATCCTGATTAATTAACTCATGATCACTTTTGATTACTTGATCAATGCTATTTACAATCACAAGACTATTTTTTGATGGGTTATAATAATAAAATCCAGCTTTCATACCCTCTATACGTTTTGGTTTTACATAAACAAAGATATCAATGGGATAGAGCCCGCCTGCACTTGCGTAATGATAGTATATTTTTTCTTCCCTAACCTGTTTTAGAGTTGATAAGAATCGGGAAAATTCCGAAAAACTAATATGTTTTTCCATATCAAATTGACGACAAGATCTACGTTCCTTGATTATAGTAGGTAGCTCATTTGTTGTTTCAAGTTGAATTTCGGTCGACCGTGCAGCAACGTGCGTGCGATTTAATTGTTCACTCATATACTTATCTAACTTTTCTTTAGAAAAGCGAATCTGGTTGCTATATGGATTTGAAAAAATCTTTTCTTGTGAAGAAAATACTTCTCTTGGGTGTAATATGTTACTTACTAACACACGATTTTTTATCATGAGCTCTATGTTTTTGTGTGTCTCTTCTACATTTCCTAATGAAAAGCGCTCTACTAGTTCACTGATTTTCACACCTTTTTGAGCCATAAAATAAAAATCAGGAAACCACTCAGACAGAATACCTGTAAATCTCATTTCCCCGATCAAAACTTCATTATGCAACTTCTCCCAATGCTTAATCGGAGACCAGTAATAAATTTTCTCGCTCATATAACCCTCCATAAACGTTTAACTTATTTTTGAAATGCAATTTTCTAATTTACAAAAATTTTTTCGGATTCTGCTCCTTGTCTCATAGTGATTATAAATACATGCACTTTAACGAAACTTGAAAATAATGAAATAACTTTTTCTTCATTAAAATTTTTTATTTCATCATAAAAAATGATTTCTTTTTGGATATTTCACATCCTTTCCCATAGTAATCCTATAAGGTATAAACCATTTATAACATTGAGAATATTCATGTATTTCCAATGTGAAATTATTGTAATGGATTGGAGAGCGGTTGAATATAGTTATTAAATCAAATAATGTTGAGAAAGTTTTATTTATTATATCGATAAAATTTTATGATGTAATTTATTACAAATAGATTAAGAAAAGAGTTTTAAATTTTTCTTAATCAGTTAGTGTGAAAATATCACATACTATTACATACAATCGAGTTACTTACATTTCATATTCAAAATAGAGAAAAGACACCTTGAATGGTGTCTTTTCTCTATTTTAATTCCATATACTTTTTACGCCTTTGTTATTTTTAAACGATTTGTAGGAATTAATACAACTCTAACATCTAGTTCTTTATATGTTCGAATATATAATAAACATTATATAAATTACGAATGTATTTCAGGTAATTTTATAAATAAACTCAAAGATATCTTCTCCTCCTACTGTCACAAAAGAAATAATCTATTGCTTATTTCTTTTATTAAATTGTAATATAATTACAGTATGTGAAATTATATTACATTAACTTTAAAAGCGAAGTGAGAATAATCTTCACTTCGCTTTTTTCATTTGCAATCCTTATTAAATTTGCTCAATGCAGTATTTATTTCCACATTCTTCGTTTTTATTTAATCGGTTTCTCTGTTTTTAAGACAAATGAACTTAATGCAGGAACTTTAATTTTATTGTCATGGACAACATAAAGTGGTTTACTTCCCGCCTGCTTGCCGTCTACTAGTACTTTCCAAGGCCCTTTCGATGGAAGTGTTATTTCAACAGCTTCTCTATTTGCATTGTGAGCCACTGTAAAGTATTCATTTTTATTCCCCTCTATTGTATAAGCTACAGTGTTTTTCGGAGCATCAATAAATGATACATGTGTTTTTATTTGCTCTGCAGATGTCATTCGAAAAGCTGAGTACTTTTTGCGTAATTCTATTAAACCCTTCATATAATCTACTTCATTATTAAACGTTGCACGGCGCAGCCAATCCATCTGGTTAATTGAATCTGAAGATTTGTAACTATTATGATCACCGTATTTCGTCCGCATAAACTCTTGCCCTGCATGTAAAAATGGAATCCCTTGTGATGTTAATAAAATTGAAGAAGACAATTTGTGCATTTGTTTTCGCATTTCTTCACTGTCACCTGGATTAGTTAACTCAAGTTTATCCCATAATGTATGATTGTCATGTGCTTCCACATAAGTTAATACCTGTTCAGGATCTTGATAGGTAGACGAATTTGTATCATAGTCAATACCTGCTGTAATGCCTTTTTTAATACGATCTTCCATGTTTTGCTTTCCATTTACAAAACCATTTTCCTTTTCCTCAAATACACTACCTTTCAACCCATCACGTATATTATCGTTAAAATGAGCAATCCCTTTCATTTTCTCTGCATTTTTTTGATTTGCTTTCAACTCAGCTGCAAGAGGTGTATTTAAATCCCATCCTTCTCCGTGTAGTATAATAGAAGGGTCAATTTGATTAACAGCTTTACGTATTTCATTCATCGTTTCATAATCATGAATACCCATTAAATCAAAACGGAATCCATCTAAATTGTATTCTTTTGCCCAATATGTTACGGAATCTATCATAAATTTCCTCATCATTTTTCTTTCTGAAGCAGTATCATTTCCTACTCCAGTTCCATTTGCAAATGTTCCATCTTCATTGTAACGATAATAATAACCTGGAACTAACTTATGAAAATTAGATTCAGCAGCATTATACATATGGTTATATACTACATCCATCACTACTCGAAGATTATTATCATGTAGTGTTTGAACCATTTGCTTTAATTCAGTTATTCGAACAGTTGGCTCATAAGGATTTGTAGAATAGGAGCCTTCTGGAACGTTGAAATTTTTAGGATCATATCCCCAGTTATATTGCGGTTCATTTAAAGTCTCTTCATTTACTGAAGCATAATCAAATATCGGTAAAAACTGAACGTGAGTAACACCAAGGTCCTTTATATGATCAAGTCCTGTTTTTACACCTCCTGGCCCTTTTGTTCCTTTTTCTGTTACACCTAAATACTTCCCTTTCTGTTTAATACCACTTTCAGGTTGAATGGAAAGATCGCGTACATGTAACTCATAAATAATAGCATCTTCCGGATTTTTAAATTTTCGCTTTTTGTTTGCTTTCCATTTTTTCGGATTTGTTTCTTCTAAATTAACGACTGCACCTTTATCGCCATTTACAGAAGCAGCACGCACATATGGATCAACCGCTTCAGCCCACTTATCACCAATTTTGACCTTATACGTATAAAAGAGCCCTTTTTGGTTCCCCTTTAGTTCTGCTGTCCAAGTTCCCTTTTCACCTTGTTGCATGTTTATTTCAGCACCTATTTTATCGTTCCAGTTTTTATATGTAACTAACTTCGCTTCGCTTGCAGTAGGAGCCCATAAACGGAACTTTGTATGTTGCGGAGTATATGTATTTCCTAAATCGTTGCCACCATAATAAAATAAATTATCAAATTCTTCGCTACGAATGACTTTACCAATTTCAGTATTCGTATCAGCTAAGTTTTCAATTTTAACTTTGTATGTTTGTTTTAAATCAATTTTCTGTTCCGTAATTATTTTAACCTTATTAGTAATATCTCCACTGTTTGTATCATAAGGAGTAATATTTTTAATTTTAATGCCTTCAATTTCAATTTTCTTTTCCTTAATATGAAACGGGACATTAGTCGTTACAGTAATTTCATTGAAACTATCAATAGTTGCTTTTTGAATTGAGAGATCCGATGAAGGCTTAGAGTTATATACTTTTTCATCACCCGAAAGAATCCATACTTCAGCACGACCGTCCTTTATATTTTCAATCCAACGATCCCCACCATCTTTTTCCCATTCATTTGTTCGAACTATAAATCCTACACGATTATAGTCACCGTCTATTTTTATCTTAGCGTATTTTCCAAATTCATCTTCACCAGTAAATTCATAAGATGTACCATTTGCATTTTCTCCCCATAACCAAAGATTCCAGTCTTTTGTATTTCCAAGCTTTTCTTTGTAATGAATGATAATTTCAGTTGTTTTCGAATTTGAAACTGCCTTCACACTCTGAAAAGAGAAAACAGATGATAACATAATAATTAAAGTAAGTAATAAAACTGTTTTGTTAATTAATCTTTTTGTAATTTGCACCACATACACCCTTTCTTCAAATATTACTAACGATTTATTATGCTTTCACTGAATAAAACTGCTTAAATTTATCTAGAAATCTCTTTAACTTCACCTCCATATTGGCTATTTTCACGTATGTATTTCAATGACCTTTTAATACGAAAGCGTTTGCATTAACGCTTAAAAAAATAGATTTGTTTATGCCTTCATATATTTGTAAATACTAAAAGATCAGGGAAATCATTTTAAAGCAATCGTTTGTTATCGCTTTCATTTTATAGATTTTCTATCAAGAGGTCAATATATTATTAATTTTCTGTTTTTATACACTTTAAACCTTATTGATTTGTCACTACTTCTTAAAGAGAAAGCGCCTCATTATTGCTTAGTCAGTTTATTTTCAATAATACATTGCTACGTAAAAAAACAGCTAATATCCTTAAAATGACATTAGCTGTTTTTCATAATGTATTAATATATGAATGAGAACTATATTTCTAAATTACTTAATTTTTGCTGCATCAAATGCTTTTTGAACTGCTTGAACTTCAGCTGTATTCGCACCATATTTATTAGTTGCCACTCGAATACATGCTGATCTCAATTCTTTGAAATTAGAAGTCATGTTTAACTCATCTGTATTTGCATAATAGAAAATATCAAACATTTTATCTTCACCAATTCCTTTAACAGTTACTCCGTTATGAGTTCCGCCTTTCGCAATGAGATACGCAACTTTATTAATAATACTTGAATTAAAATGAACACCGCCTTGATCCCATCCATTAAAATCGTTAAATTCACTGTAATCATCTGGATAAGGTACTCCAAGTGAAGATGGAACAGAAGCTGGGTTTTCCATATCACGGAAAACAGATCCCGTTTGTTCTCCCATTGTCCAGTTGAATTTTCCATTATTTACGTATTTCTCAATAGATGTTCCCATAATATCAGATAATGCCTCATTAATCGCACCGGATTCTCCGTAATATTCAAGATTAGATTCGCTAGAAGTAACAGCGTGTGTAAATTCATGTCCAGCTACGTCATATGCTTTAACAATAGGATCGCCATATACAAGCATACTTCCATTATTAGCACTTAATGCATTCTGCCAATTTTTCGGATCATTCGTCTCTTCAGAATCCCAAGCGTGTACAACTGAAACTACTTTTTGTCCTTTATTATCAAAGCTATTACGCTTGTATTTATCTTTATAAAAATCAAATACTTTTGTTGCTAAGTAATGAGCACTTACTGCTTTCGGATCGTTAAATGTTGCCGAAGTACTAGTCGCTAATGTACCAGGATAATAGCTTTCTTCTTTAGTAATATCTCTGTAATTCACATCATATGTTTCAATGCCTTGCCCTCTTGTATAATCAGCAAGAGCATATTTGCCATTACTTTGTTTAGAGATACCAAATGAACGAGAAATACCTAAATCATCTTTTCCTGTTCCAGTTAATGATGTAAGACTGCTTTGTTTACTTTTCTTTAAAGCTCCAACTAGTTTGTCACTGGCTTTTAAGTTAGATTCTTGTACCATATTTTTTAACATATCACCATTTTGTGCATTTACTAAATAAGTACCAGAAACATAGTTTGGTGTTGCAGCTTCAAAGGTAACTTGGTATGCATTTTTAGCTTGTCCATTATTTTCATCAACAAAAATAACCTCTTTAACTTCTGGCTCAGAAATAAACTTGAGATCGTTCCCGTACTTCGTATAAATAAATTGTTTTGCTTCATCTTTTGATAGATTAATAGGTTTTTTCAATTCTTCTTGTTTTAAATTTTGCGCGCTATCACCTGAAACACTTTTAATAACACCATTATTATCTACGTGTGCAGTTAATTGATGGCCATATACTTCTTTTCCTTCGTATGTTTGTTGCATACGCACAAGTGTAGTTCCATCATACGAACCACGTTTTTGAAGAACTTTATAATCTACTCCTGCTTCTCCATTGACTTGTTTTTGGGACAGAGCTTGTTCTGTTTTCTCCTTAAGTGCATCCTTTACTACATTTTCTGGTGCCTTTTGTGACGGTTGTGTAAGTTCACCCGAACGGAACGATTCCTCTTGAATTTGGACTTGTAGTTGATCTGTTTCCTCTGCATGACCTACGCCATATGGTGCCACAGCTGTTAAAGCTAATCCTGTTGTTAATGCTACCTTAGTTAATGTCTTTTTGTTTTTCATTATTTCACCTCGTATAATTTTTGAAATAGAAAGCTTGTACAAAGTATACTGTCTATTTCTGTCGGAAAAAAGAGAAAATACTAAATTTATGTAACATTATGCAAAATTACATAAATTGTGGTCAATATTATAAATAATGAACGGAACACATATGTACATTAATTCGAATAAAAGAGAATCCTTATAGACGCTCATCCAATTGGTTAGTTATTAATTATCTATATTCATTCTAATAAAAGTATACTTACATCTAAATAACAACATAAAAACCCACTCTTTACTATTGTAAGAGTGGGTTTAATGCTATTAAAATAACAATTACTATAAGAAACCTTATAATTTATATTTTTTTAGTAATCCTATTAAGTTTTTTATAAAATTCACCTTTTGTCTTTGCATGATTAAACTCATTTGGATTAATATTTGCTTTTTGTGAGAGTGCTACAATTTCTTCTTTTGAAATTGAGTCTTTCGTATTTATAGATGCTATATTTGTGTATTTTCCGTCTTCTGTTTTTGGAATTTCTAAAATCCCTTTATTCACGAGATCAACTACAGCCTTATGCTCTGAAGAATGTAAATCTACACCAGTAATTTTCCAATTACGCATAACTTTTGGAGTGTATACACCATTCTTTACCTCTTTTAAATATGTAATAGCAAGGTTACGAATGGTTCCGCCTGTTTCTCCAAATGCATTCTCTTGTTTAGATGACCAAATTTGTTCAAACTTACGCCCCTCTAAAGCTCCCCCTTTTGCCTGAAGAGCCTCCATTCTATATGCATTCATTCCTAGCGTCATAACATCGCTCATTTTGATTGGTTTGTTTGTACGAATAGAGCGTAAATTTGTAATTCTGCTTCCATATGGTTTTGTTAAGTCAATTTCGTATTTTACGCCTCCAAAGAAATCGTTCGTACTGTATTTAGATGCACGGCGGGTTTTATCAAAGCTAACGGTTACATCTCCGGCACGAGATGAGTTAAAATATCCTGCTGCCCATTCCATATAGTCTTTTAAATCTTTTCCAGAAATCTTATATACTGTAATTTCTCCCAAGGCATATTGGTAATTGTACGCAATATCTTTTTTCTTAATAGGACCTGTATCTAAACGGGCATAATCATTATCAATTTGATGGGCTACTACATCTGCTTTACTGTAGTAGAGCATGACTTCATGAAAGAAATCTGATAAAGGTGTTTCTTGAATCTGAACACTTGGAATACCCTTTATTTCATTTTCAGGAACAAGATTTCTACCCTTTAATTGAGCGACTACAACATTTGCATCTCCTCTCGCATATTCGTGAAAAGGTGTTAATGTTTCTTCAAGTGTAGGATCAGATAATATCGTTGTTCCATCAGCATTTTTTACAGGTATAGCGGTAGCAGTTTTATTTTTAAAAGTCAACTTCCCATCTTGCTTTGTAAAAGTAAGGTCAATACGTGAAATATGTGTTCCATATTTATCTGGTTCTGTAATAATTACGCCATTTACAACTTCTTTTTTTACAAGTTTATGCATGTGAGCCGCAAAAATAGCGCTTAGTTCCGGACAAGCATTTGCAATATCTTGAACACCAGTACCAGGGATACCATTCTCATTTTCTAATCCCATATGCATAACTCCTACCATTACATCTACTTTACCTTCTAATTCCTTAATTGCCTTTTTCGTCTCTTCTACCGGATTTTTCACCACTAAACCATCTAAGTGATCTGTCCCTTTTTCAAAATCACTAATCATTGGTGTATTCATACCAATAATCCCAACTTTAATTCCACCTTTTTCTACAATTGTATATGCAGGAAGAAAGCGCTCTCCATTTTCCTTATAAATATTTCCTGCTAACGTTTTTCCCTTATATTGCTCACTAACTTTTTTCAATGTATCTAATCCAAAATTGAATTCATGATTTCCAAATGCCCAGGCGTCATATCCCATTGTATTCATCGCTACCATCATTGGCGATTGTGGTTTATCGTTGAATAATTCTACTGAGTTTCCTTGAATTGTATCCCCAGCATCTACTAATATGGTATTTGGATTTTCTTGACGGACCTTCTTTATAACCGTATAAAGCTGCGTCAAACTTCCACTCATATTTGCTCCATCAAGCGCATAATCCCAAGGCATAAATCTACCATGAATATCTGCAGTACCTAACAATGTGATATTAACTTCAGATTCCTCAGCCTTAGAGATAGGTGGTTTGACTATTACTGCTGTTCCAAGCAGTAATAGAATTACAAAGTAACATACATAGTTCTTCCATTTCATTTTTTGCATAATAATAATATTTCTCCCCTTTTTGTACTTTCATAAAGTTGCTTGAACTTTAAAAATGTAACTTATTATTCAGGAAACTTCAACTACAAAAGATAATTTTGAAGGTGGTTCTGTTGCAAAATAAAGAGAATAAATTGCATACATCCCCTAACAGAATTGTATTTTATCGTTTCCTGACAGAATACCCCTTCCTTAAGCGTGTGAAGAGTACTTTCAAAATAAGGACATATCATTCATCATCATAAAATCATTATTTCAATTTACTAAAATTCGCATATAAAATATGTTATGATGATTATTTTTTTGAATTTCATTGTCGAAGTATTTCCTTCTCAATGAAAATACTTCCAAAAAAATAACCCCGCTCTTCATTTAAGACGGGGTTACACTTATACAGAAAATCGGATAGTTTCATATTTTCTTAAGCTTATTGGTTACTTTCAACTAATTTCATTCTATTTTTGTTTTCTTCTGAATCAATATGAATCAACCGTTTTCCCTGTTTATAATACGCATCAATAAATAGGGAATGATTTTTACTTTTCAATTTCACAAAGTAATTTTATCTCTTTTATTTGTGAAATATGACGCTGTTCATGTAAATAAATCAGTTCTATCCACTGATCAAGGGATAATTCTCCAAGAGCTGGATGCATCACTGCTTTTTTCGCTAATATAGACTCATCTTCTATTGTACTCAGGAAACGCATCAATTCTTTTCTTGATTCGTTTAGCATATTGAGCATTTGCTCCACTTCAAATGGTTCTATACTTGGTTCAATCATTTCTGGAGCTATAAACTTTTTCGTTCTATCTAATAAAATAGTGTGAATTTCTTTACGCTCATTTTGGGTACTATCTAACTTTTTTAATCCTGATGAAATAACTGTTATAACTCTCTCATCTAATAAAACTAAATGATGACAAACTTGTGCAATACTCCATTTATCCTTATCTGGTTTCCTATTAAATTGAGCATCACTCAACAAATTAATTTCCTCAACTAATTGATCTCTCGTTTCATAAAACTTGTCATTTACAAATGTATCCATGTGGATTCTCCTTTCATTGCAACCTACATACTTAAATTCCTACGCTAGAAATATTATCTTCAAAAAAAGTTTTTCTTTCACTACTATTCCAATTTCATTTTAAAGCTACAAATGAAATTATTTGTTTTTTATATCTTTTTAATTGGCACAAATAAATTAACCTTTAACTTTCCGTCTAGATCTTCAGCAACATTATTTAAGCAAAACTCTAAATTATCTCTATCATAATCTGCATCATACTCACTATTTGGTAGCCACTCTGCATACATGTATTGATACGCTTCACTTAATTTATGAGGTTCATCATAGAACTGGTATAGACCATATGTACCTCCATCTAATCTTTTAAATTGCACATCATGATGCTTTTCTTTATCGAAGTTTTCAGGAATCGTAACACATGCATCATGCCGGCACTTATGACTTGCAACAAGTTCAGGATTATCTAATGATATTCCGATAAATGATTGCTCTGGTGGATAAAGTTTATTTTCAATTGACCAATTCAGTAACTTTCCCCAGTGATCTTGTGGTTCAAAGTAGCTACCAGTTCGTCTTATATATGCTACTTCTAATGGTGGAAATTTTTTTATAAAAACTTTCATTTACATCTTCTCCCCTATAAATATGTACACTGTTTATTTAGCTTTCTTTAAATATTTATTCCTTCTTAAATAAAAAGAATCCTCTAATCACATGAATTTTAATTGAAATACAATTGATTACTATTACTACTACTAAAGTAGTATGTACTTTCATACTTTTATTTGATTTTAAATTCTTTTTAAATCGATATATTAATTGTAAGAAAATAAAAAGGTGGAGGATTTTAATTGATTAAAGGAATATACGAAGCGCATTTACCAGTATAATGTCCTATCAATTTATCATTAAATAAATGTAAAAAATGACCCTATTTATTCATTTTTAATGCGTATGTATGTACATTTGTTAATTTATTCGATATATTATGGGTATTGAATGATTACGTGAAGTGTATAGGTCGCTTATATAACACCTTATATTTTTATATCCGTGAAAACTACAAAGTGTATGAAAATCCATTTGTCAAATGAATTTAGTGCGGAAGGAGGTTTGTGGTTACTTCATAGGGTATAATAATCAGTTTTTTACTGATAAAAATATAGGAGGCGACATAATGTTTCGTACGATTTCAAATTTCATGAGAGTAGCTGAGATAAGAAGGAAAATCCTTTTTACACTAGCGATGTTAATCGTTTTTCGAATTGGCACGTTTATTCCAGTTCCTCATACTAACGCAGAGGTATTAAAAGTACAAGATCAAGCTAACGTTCTAGGTATGTTAAACGTATTTGGCGGAGGAGCATTGCAACACTTCTCAATCTTTGCTGTAGGTATTACACCATATATTACAGCTTCCATCATAGTACAGTTACTACAAATGGATGTTATACCTAAATTTTCGGAATGGGCAAAGCAAGGAGAAATGGGCCGTAAGAAATCAGCTCAATTCACTCGATACTTTACAATCATTCTCGCATTCATACAGGCCATCGGAATGTCTTATGGCTTTAATAATATAGCAGGTGGACAATTAATAACAGATCAAAGCTGGACTACATACTTATTTATTGCGACAGTTTTAACTGCAGGTACTGCATTTTTACTTTGGTTAGGCGAACAAATTACCGCTAACGGAGTTGGTAATGGTATTTCGATGATTATCTTCGCAGGTCTCGTTGCCGCCATTCCAAATGTTGCAAATCAAATTTATTTACAACAATTCCAAAATGCTGGCGATCAGCTATTTATGCACATAATAAAAATTGTTTTAATTGGACTCGTAATTTTAGCGATAGTTGTTGGTGTTATTTACATTCAACAAGCTGTACGTAAAATACCGATCCAATATGCAAAAGCTGTTTCAGGAAACAATCAATATCAAGGAGCAAAAAACACTCATTTACCGCTTAAAGTAAATAGTGCTGGTGTTATACCAGTTATCTTTGCTTCTGCATTTTTAATGACGCCGCGTACAATTGCGCAGCTCTTCCCTGATTCAAGCGTATCAAAATGGTTAGTTGCAAATCTTGATTTCGCACATCCAATTGGAATGACACTTTATGTCGGTCTTATCGTTGCTTTCACATACTTCTACGCATTTATTCAAGTAAATCCTGAACAAATGGCTGAGAATTTGAAAAAGCAAAATGGATATGTTCCTGGTATTCGTCCTGGTAAAGCAACTGAACAATATGTAACTAAAATTCTATACCGTTTAACATTTATCGGTGCAATTTTCTTAGGTGCTATTTCTATATTACCGCTCGTATTCACGAAAATTGCTACGTTACCACCTTCTGCTCAAATTGGTGGTACAAGCTTACTTATCATTGTCGGTGTAGCACTAGAAACTATGAAGACGTTAGAAAGCCAGCTTGTAAAACGTCATTATAAAGGCTTTATTAAAAAAGTGAATTAATTATTAAAAACACAGTTGGTTATTTTTCCAACTGTGTTTTTGATTTTATCAGTCCTGTAACATACAGGGCTATTGCTTTATTAAATTACATCTCCTTCTCTAATAACCGCCCTTTTTTGAAATAAGTCCGTAGTGTTGAACGATTGGCCAAAAATACACCAATCAATATAAGACAAGCCCCCATTCCCATTGTAGGATTTAAAGGTTCTCCTAAAATGATATATCCCACAATTATTGCAATTAATGGTGATACATATAACCACGTCGATGGAAATACTGGATTTGTTTTTGATAAGAGCCAGTAATATAATCCGTGTCCACCAATCGATCCGATAAATATGAGATATAAAATAGGCCATTGCACACTCCATGAAGTTAATACGGTTACATTTGGTTGTTCTACAATAATAGATGCGATTAGTAGTAAAATCCCTCCATAAAACATTTGAATACCGTTAATAAGAAATGGTGATACATTTGATAAATCTGACAGTATTTCTTTCGAACGAATAGAGCCTATTCCGTAAAATAACTCCCCTATAACTAACACAATACAAGCAATACTCCATATGAAACTTACTTGTTGATGCATTCCTGGTAAAGAAACAAATATAACACCTGCTAGTGCAATAACTAAAGCAACGAGTTGTTCCATTTGTAATTTCTCCCTATCCCTCTTTGCTTGTATTAATAAAATCATCATTGGTCCCGTAGCAGAAAGAACAGCAGCTAATCCCGAAGAAATATATTGTTCTGACCAATATAAACTTGCGAATGTCATAAATGTTAAACAAAATCCAGCATACATAATGCGTTTTGAAAATATATGTGGCATAATTTCTTTTCGCTTTAATTTAAAAATAATCATAAGGATTATGCCCGCTAAAAAGAAGCGAATTCCTGCTGAAAACAACGGTGGCGCCCCTGCTTCAATTCCAATTTTTATCGTTAAAAATGTTGTCCCGAAAATAATACATACTAAAATGTAATTAAAAATGACCATTTTGCTTCCTCCTTTTTACTCTTAGAATGAGTATAGAGGCTATGGTGTATAACAGTGTATCGGTACATATAACAGTTACTTCAAGTTGTAGTTGATTCCCTATATATTTTTCGCTTTAATTAAGTTAAAAAGAAAAATAGGTGAACCTATGAAAATTGTATTGCGTAAAGAAACAAACATACCGTATTACAAGCAAATATATATGCAAATTGTTGACAGAATACAAAGTGGTATGCTTTCACATGGTGAATCTCTTCCTTCTTTACGTTGTATGGCCACAGATTTACAAATCAATGTATTAACAGTTCGTAAAGCGTATAAACAGTTAGAAACGAAAGGGTATATACGCATCGAACAAGGAAAAGGTGCTTACATATATAAACGGGTAAAGAAAGATTTCAAACCAATTCCGTATAAATGGCAACAAATGAAAACGATTAATGTTATGCGTTCTCAATATGCAATGAATAAGCACCGTAAATATTATAATTTTTCACAAGCAATTCTGTATCCTCGTCTGTTACCAAATCCATTTTTGGCAGATGAAATGCATAAATTGCTGGATAAAAATCCGATGTTGTTAGCAACTTATGGGCCAGTTCAAGGCGATTATGAATTGCGAGTTGAAATAGCAAATTACTTAAATGAACACCAGAAATTAGTGACAGACCCATCTCAATTATTAATTACAAGCGGCGCACAACAAGGAATTGATTTAATTGCTCAAACATTATTAAAACCTGGAGATATTGTATTAGTAGAAAGTCCATGTTACAGTGCTGCGCTTGATATTTTCATCAATAAAGGTGTTCAAATCATTCCCGTTTCTCTTGATAATCATGGAGTTCGCTCCGACTTAATTGATGATATTTGTCAAAGTAAAAATCCCGTTTTATTGTATACGAATCCCACCTTCCAGAATCCGACAGGTACAGTAATGAGTAAAGAACGAAGAATGGAACTTATAGAACTATCGGAGCTATATCAATTTTTTATTATTGAAGATGATTCTTTCGGAGAAATATATTTTGAGGATGCTATAGTCCCGCCCCCAATCAAAAGTTTTGATAAAGATGGCCACGTAATATATATAAAAGGATTTAGTAAAACGTTAGCACCAGGACTGCGTATCGCAGCACTTATTGCCGATGGCCCTATTTTTGAATGGCTATATGCAGTAAAAGGTTCGATGGATATCGGTAGTCCTTTATTAACACAGAAGGCACTTCTACCATTTTTACGTGCAGAACGTATGAAAAACCATTTAGAAAAATTACGTACAGCTTTACAAATGAGACGTGATTTAACAATTGATATATTGTCGCCATTAAAAGAACTACACTTTGAAATACCAAATGGAGGTTTTAATTTATGGGTGACACTGCCTGATTCGATAGATCCCTTTACCTTATTACAAAAAGCAAATGAAGTAGATGTCTCTTTTTTACCAGGAACAGCTTGTCTATTAAATTACGAAACAAATGATAACCAATTAAGAATTAGCTATTCAATGTTAAACGAGAAAGATATGGAAATTGGATTAGAAAAATTACACGATACAATACGAAACAGTATTTGTTAGAAGTAATATCACAATAGCTAACAATAAATAATACTCGAAAATGAAAATGTATAGTATGGGATATTATTTATTGTTGAGCTTTTTCGTTATTCTGAACAACCGGTTTTAAAACTTGTCTTTCTTTTAATTCTTCAACAATACCATATTGATCAATAACAATTGCTTTCATTTCCTCTCCTCCTTGCTGTTTATTTTAATAACATACAATTATTTCTCAAAATTTTTTGCCTTGAATTAACATATAATTATTTTTGGGGGTAATTATGCAAGAAGCATTATAAAGTGAAACTTTAATCAACCCTCGCCAATCGGGCTTTTTCGGGAAGTTGGTCCCCTCCCAACTTCTTTACTTTCCCTGAATTTTAAGATGGGACTCTTACTGTCCAGCAAATAGCGGGATGAATTCCACCACGAATCTTACACACATCTTAGAATCATCCAAAATTGTTTTATTAATTAAATTCAAAAGAAATGAGGCTAACTATATGAGTGAAAAGATATTTAAAATAAACGGAATTGATATATGTACAGAAAGCTTTGGGAACCCTAAGAACCCTGCTATTTTATTAATTATGGGCGCTACATGTTCCATGGTTTATTGGGATGAAGAGTTTTGTGAGCTGTTGGCTAGTACGGGGAAGTTTGTTATTCGCTTTGATAACCGTGATGTTGGGCGCTCTGTTGCCTATGAACCTAGAACTTCCAATTACACAGTAACAGATATGGCTGAAGATGCAATTGGAGTACTAGATGCTTATCATATTGATAAAGCTCACCTATTTGGCATGTCATTAGGTGGTATGATTGCTCAAATTGCCGCTGTAAAACATCCCGAAAGAATTTTGACGCTAACTTTACTAGCGACTAGTGTAATAGGATCTGATGACAATACTCGCGATTTACCTCCAATGGATGAAAGGATTTTAACACATCATGTAAATGGCACAAGTATAGATTGGGCAAATAAAAATGATGTGGCAGAGTATTTAGTTTCAGGATCTCGTCTATTATGTGGATCAGAACGAATATTTGATGAAAATAGAGTTTATAAACAAGTAAAACAAGAAATAGAACGCGCAAACAATTTATTAAGTATGTTTAATCACGCTTTACTTCAAGGTGATGATGCATATGAAGGTGTACTTCAATCCATACAAGCACCTACATTAGTTATTCACGGAACAGACGATACAGCACTACCATTTGAACATGGCCTCGCACTAATTGATGAAATTCCAAACTCAGTACTATTAACCCTTAAAGGGGCAGGCCATGAAAACCATCCAGATGACTGGGAAAGCATAATTAATGCTGTTTCTAAACATACATCTAAAATTTAGATAAATAACTAATGGAAGGGTCACAAATTGTATTGTGCCCCTTCCATTTACAAACAAAACCCCATCACTGTATTCGTATGTATAGTGATGGGGACTTCTTATATTTTTCTATGTTTAAAAAAATGGACAATCTAATTGATCAACAGATTCCCATAATTTTTTTTTTGCATTTTCAGTGGATGTATTTGTGTCTAGTGTCATGTTTTTAAAAGGGTTTACTTCGACTTTTAATAAGGATGAAGGCTCCACATATAATGAGAAAACATGGCTGCTTGGTAAAGCTTTAGAAACATCAATATCTCCTACTTGTTTAAATAGTTGCTGCGCAGCAAAGAAGAAGAAATTAGTTGGATTTGATTGTTTATTCAGCCACGCAAGCATTTCAGGTGATACCGATTTATGAATATTGATTTTTACTCGATCACCACGTTTATATCGCCTAGATCGCATACTCCCACCAACTAACTTATCGTTAAGTTTGTAAATCCTAACTCTTTTTGCTTATGCTCTCTATATTTTGGCGAACAAGTATAGACTAATAATCCTCGTGCATTTGTAAATAACGGATTATCTACAAAGATTACATTTTTGAGTCGTCCTTTTTGCTTTAAAATCATTTTTAAACTGTTTTTAATAATTACTGCACCCCCGCCATAAATAAACACGTATGGATCGTCTTTCATATCATCAATTTTATTTATAATATCTGTTGCAACACGCGCTGCTAAACCTAATAGCGCTGGCTGTGATTCCTCAACTAATAATGTATTTCTCGGATGCTTATCATTTAAATAAATTTGATTGAATTCTGTAATGCTATCAATCGTTTTAGTTGGATACTTCCGGTTCCATCTCGTAATGATTTGTAGTAACGTCTCTTTTACACCATAAGATAAACCTTTACTTAGTTGCGGACGGAAATTCACCCCTAATGAAACGACTTCTTCTGTCGTCCCTGCGCCAATATCAAAAGAGAGTAGAGTTTTATCTACAAAATCAATTTCAGAAACTTGATTTTGCTCACATTCTATTTTATGTTTCACAACATTTCCTTCTTCATCGTATACAATGCCCCACGTCCCAGAAGCACCCTCAGGTAGGCATTTACAATACTCAATTGAAACATTAATTGTCACATCGCGTCCGTTCGGATAATGGAAAATAACCTTATGATTTCCCATATAACGTTTTGCATTTTCAGCAGCTATTTCTTGTGTAATAAGCTGCATAGGAAGAGCGACAGATAAATCATAACGAATATTAATATGGCTAGAAGTTGGACTTTGACGCATAGCGCTTACCGCCAAACCTGATAGTATTGTAATAACCATTAACTCATCCGTTGACTTATTTGATTTCTTCTCTACCTCAGTACCTTTTAATTGATCTTGAATGACTTTTTCTCCAACGATGTATCGTACATTATTTAGCATTAACGATGGCGAACTTATAGTCACATCAATGTGGTTTTCTAATTCAGATAATGAAACATCTACCTCATCTAAGAGTCCTGTAGGCTCACCTATATATAAAGAATAAATACTCGGAATAAAAATAGGGTCTTGCCCTTTCACCATTAACTTCAAACCGTTGTTTCCTGCATCTGCACCAGCTTTTAAAAGTATAGACATAACTACCCCCTAAATTAATCTGACATCCCTTCCAAATATATGCGAGCCCATTCTTTTACATTCAAATGTATTGTAATTTTTTATTTATCATAGAACTAAAATATTACATACTTACATATTTCGTGTAAAAAGTATTTGACATGATACTTTTCCAATTTTATACTTATATTTGTAAAGAGTTTTTTACAATCGAGGGGGCAATTATTTATTGAATACTAAAAAAACTATTTTTATAATCATTGTTTTAGCATTAATTGCAATACTAGTACATGGCACATATAAATACATAACTGAAGGTTCTATTTTGGGCGGTACGATTTTTGCTATTTCGTTAATACTTAGTAATTTAATTAATTACATTACTTGGGGAGATCCCCACGGTGTATCAGAAGAAAGTCAAGATGAAATGGGACAACAAATTACATATAAAAGCTTTAAAATTGCATATTTTGTGCTTGTAATTGTAATGTTCCTTATATTAATCTTCTCTGAAGGATTTTCTATGGGGGCTAATTTAGATGGAGTAAAAAACCTCCCTCTGTTCATCGCAATTTGCTCTTCCTTCTTTATTTATCCTATTGTCGAACTCGTAGTTGCAAAACAATATAAATAAAAAGATGAGGTTTTCTACATGTAGAAAACCTCATCTTTTTATATTTACATACCCTCTACAATTGCTTTTAATTTGTTCACAGTCCGCCAATTCCTAACTGTAGCTGGTGTATGTAACTTCTGAAACTGGTTCATTAATTTAGAATTTCGAATGCTATTTTTGAAAAACAAATAAACGACTTTCTCATCTATATAGCAATCTTCAAGTTCACTTTTAAATGTAAGCAATTGACTACTCTCTTCTTCAGAAAGTACATTCGCTAAAAAAGCAATATGAACACTTTCTCCTTCTAACAATGAATGAACTTCATACGGACATTGTTTAATAATATTTATAAATTCATCATGTGTTCTTAGCATGACTGGAACATCGAAATCAAATTCATTTTTTATTTCCGTTTGTATTCGGTCTTTTAGAAAGTTTATATCTTCCTCAGATTCGAACACGATATTACCACTTTGTATATACGGTTTCACTTGTTTTAACCCTATTGATTCAAACACTCGTTTTAACTCAGCCATTTTGATTACTTTATGTCCACCGACATTGATTCCTCTTAGTAATGCAATATAAAGTGTCATACTATTCCCCCCACAATAAAATGAACTTATCAATTGAATCGATTTCCCCACTCATATTTCTCGGATATTTGTTTTAATTCTTCTAACATATCATGAATAGATAATACCTCAAATAAAATAATATACTCACTTGAAAAATGGTGATGATAATGATTTGGTTTATAATCTTTTAAATCATTTTTATAACTCCAAGTTGAGATATTAAAAAATTCACAAACTAACACTGTAAGAAAAACTGCAATCCCAGTTTTAATCACTCTTCCCCCAACGATATTCCATTTTCTATCTTGATTTATTTTTTATATCCTTCATTTCTATTTCATTTTATATACATATATTTTATATTATTAAAATAAAAAAACCTACTACATGAATATTCAAGAGTAAGTTTTCTATCTCATTATTTCATTATAGACAAATGCATTATTATTTGTTGGCCTATTGGTCCCATTCTTCTAAAACCTTTATCTTGGAAGCCGACTTTTACATATAAATTTTGTGCAGGAATATTTCTTTCATTCACAGCAAGTACAACTTCATTTTTTATTGGAAAATAACGTTTTACAAACTCGTCTAATAATAACAATGACTTTTTAGCGTATCCCTTTCTTTGTCTATTGTGATTTATAGAAAATGAGGTTAAAAGTAAAGCGTTTTTATTGTCTGTGAATTCCTGTACTCTATCGCCTGTTTGCAATGCGAAAAGACCCACCGGTACCCCATTGTAATCTAAAATAACAATCACATTTTTTGTACGATCACTTTTTGCTTTCTCCAGTAATGCGCTTGGATCTGATGTAAACTGAACTTGTTCACTTGGTAAAGTAAATGTTTGTATAACTTCTTTATATTTCTCCTTATACGGAACTAATTGAATTTCCCCTGTGTGTATGTTCATGCTAAACTCTCCCATTTTTCAGCTTATTAACTTATACCTTGCTGTGCTTTTGAATGCACTCTTCCATCTAAAAAGGTAATTTCAACAAATGAATTTGGATTGTTCCCTTTCCAAGCAAAAATTTGTTTAATTTGTGTAGAATGTTCTACCCCTTCTTCTATAAGTAAATCTCCTTCAAAACCAATTAAATCTTTCACTTCTGTATAAGTCATCCCTTCATTTATACTCGAAAAATGATTTATATTGATAGACTCTTTCTGTTGCCTTTCCATCACAGTAGAAGAAGTTGCTGTTTGATTTTTCACTTCTTTTCTCTGTTCACACGCTGTCATACTGAAACCTAAGCATAAACCAAACAATATACATGCGCTTTTTTTCATCATAACAGTTGTCCCTCCCATCATAATTAAACCATATTTTTCCTTGAAAATAAACTGAATATTTAATATTATATTTAAAAACCTCGTACAATTAAGTACGAGGCTAATTTCATTTATTCAAATGATTATTTGATTGATCATTCTGTTCTTTTCTTAACTCTTGTTCTTCATCTTTTGGTAATTGTTTATCATTATCCTTAATTGGATTCGTTTCTCTATTTTCTATCATATCATTTGGAACTTGTGGCATTACTCGGCCCACAATAGCGGCTAATTCATCTAGTATACCTTCACCTGTTTTTCCTTTTTTAATTTGCTTTCCAATTTGTTTGAGCCGTTCATACGTATCAACATCTGCTACAACGACTGCATTAGCACCGTCAGGGTCATTTTTTAAACTTTCTGCAACAGAGTATTTAATTGATTCAACTCGAGTTCGATCAAGTTTTGCTTTTACATCAATACCTACAATAGCATATTTTCCAACAACGACCGCGGTTGCATCATTCACACCTGGCACACTTGCCGCTAAAGATGCTAAATGATCTGCTGCTTTTTCATTTGGCTTATTTGATTTATTCGTATAATTAACATTTTTCATTGAAACATTTTTTTGTTCCGGTTTTTCGTTTGGATTGTCTTTTTTTCCAATACTGCATCCAGTTATAACGAAGCAAAGCATCAATATATATATTAGAGTTTTCATTATTTTCACCACTTCACTATTAAGGTTTAATCATAAATTTTTTCAACAGCTTGCATTTTCTTTACCTTTTCCTCGGCCCCGCTATTAGCATTAATGAATATTTGGTACGTATCTTTTCCTAAAGTGCCTACAAATTCATAGCAAAGTACTTCATTATGCAAATCATTGACTACTAAAGCTTTACGTTCTTCCATGACTTTTACATCCGGATTGATTTTCTTTCTTGCTTCTGCTGCAGTTAGCTTTGCCGATGGAACTGTTCGCTTTTGATGTGACGCTAAATATTCTTTTGCGGAGAACCCAACGATAGAACCATCATCTAAAGCAATTTTCATTTGGATTGCTTCTGGATAAATTCGTACTCCATTTTCATTTACTACATACGTAAATACACCAACATTATCATATTGGGAGCTATCATAAAGCTCCATATTATTAAACTTATGGTCCTTTAAAAATTTCAAGCCTTTACTACCTGCATCGTTTAAACTAACTTTCTGTTCTTTAATTTCACGGTTATTCATAACCCAAATTGGATATCCGCCTTTTCCGGTAATATCCATATAGAACTCATTATTCGTTGCTTCATCTTTAATTTTCACACTATAGAAGGATTCTTTCGCACCTTTTCCGCTTTTCTCTACATCTACTTTTTCATTTCCTTTTAAATTCAGAAACGATTTTGCGATTTTCGCCGCTTCATCTTTAGAAATTGCCTTTCCTTCCGCTTCAAATCCGCCTTTTTTATTTTTTTGCGCACTTGTAAAGGTCGGTCCGAAGTTTGTAGAAGAATATGATGTTACGTTTTTCTCTACAGTTTTCAATCCATCAATAATTGTGTTATCTGCTGGATCGCGATTTGATGCAAGTGCCATTTCTACATCCATCCAGCGTAAATTATTTTTCAAAACAAGATGTTGTACTTTTCTTAGTTCATCTTGTATATTTCCTGCATTTGAATATAAAGTTTGTAGCGTTTTATATTCTTGCTCATTTAACGGCTCTTTTTCTAAATCACGAATGGCTGCACGGTAACTGAAATCACCGATATTCGCTAAAAATTCTTCTGTTTTATTAAATGGCATTAATGTTAAAGGAAGTTGCCCTACATCCGAGCGAGCTTCAGATGTTAAACGCCATACATCCGCTAATGCAGGTGATAAAGATGATCGTGAATTCATCGCAAGTGTTGTGCCAATTTTATCGTGTAATAAATCGACTTCGTATGCTAAATCATGGAATGCACGTTGATAGCTATTTTCCGCTCGAATTAAAACTGCATTTTTCTCTTGGTGCTCTTTATAGCCCCAATAGCCTGTTCCTACTACACCGACTGTTAATAATACAATGATAATACCTCGTAACATTGTCCCACCTCCGCTCTATTTACAGAAAATATGTTTACCGATTTTTTTAATTTGTGGACGAGTCCAAATCCATTTACTAGTCGCAGTATCTGGATTGAAATAATATAAAGCATTTCCTGTTGGATCCCATCCGTTAATCGCATCTAAAACTGCTTTTTTTGCTGTTTCATTTGGCGTTAAATATATTTGTCCATCGGCTACCGCTGTAAATGCTCTAGGTTCAAAGATTACACCTGAAACAGTATTTGGGAATGACGCACTTGTAACACGATTCAAAATAACGGCAGCTACTGCAACTTGTCCTAAATACGGTTCACCACGCGATTCTCCGTATACTGCGTTTGCCATAAGCTGAATATCATTTTGAGAATAACCGTTTGGAACATTTGTCCCTTTATTTTGAGGTGGTTTATTCTCTTGTGCAGTGCCACCGCTATTTCCTTTATTCGTTGTCGTCCCTTTATTAGCAGTGGACTTGTCATACTTCGTTGCCTTCACGAGCATTTGCTTCGTTTTAGCTCCAGCTAAACCATCAACGGGTAATCCGAATTTCTCTTGAAAATTCCGAAGTGCCCAATATGTACCCCATCCGAAAACACCATCCACTTTTCCCGTATAAAACCCGTTATATTTCAAACGAGATTGCAGTTCAATGACATCTTCGCCAGATGCTCCTCTTTGAATAACTTGATTAGAAAAAGCTTCTACATTCTTTAATTGTATACTACTGACCATTAAAGACAGTCCTATGAACGCAAGTAAAACTGCTATTTTAAAAATAGCTTTTTGGCGCATAATTTTCCCTCCTTAATTACGGAAATGATTTCTTGGTTATGTTTTGTAAAAGCCTCGCTTTTATGTAAAGAAGACAAAAAAATCCAAACTAATATCGTTGAAAAAATATGTAAACAATATAAAAAAGGATAAAAGGAGTTCATCATGAAAAAATTGTTAAAACGTGTTGCACTTGTCATTCTGTTCCTAACAACATGTTCAAATATATATACAGGCTCATCAATTGTTCATGCGCAGCCGCCGTATGCCAAATGGGGTAAACTTGCCGTAGAAAAGACGAAAGAACAATACCCAAAAGCAGAAATTATTGACTATCTTCATATAGGTAGAAAACCAAAAACAGTTCAAATAACTGTTGAAAAATTTAAATTGTGGTTACGTGAGAACGGAAAAGAATACGGTGTTTTTGTTGATGTAGAATTTGAAACAAAGACGGTGAAATTTATAAAGTTGTCGTTTCAGAAGACGAGTAGATAAAGTGAAACCTTAATCAGTGGGGGTTTTGTTCATCTCCCACTAATCATCAGCCCTCACCAATCGGACTTTTACGGGCAGCCCGACAAATAGCTGGATAAAGTGAAACCCCCACTGTTAAAAACAGATACAGTGGGGTTCTTGCATTTCTAAAATTCTTTTCTAAAGTTTCGATTCCCTAAAAATCTTACCAATATACAAATAGCACCAATTACAACTGCTATCCCTATACTGTATAAAAGTACTTTACCATATCCACCTATTCTCGGATCTAAAAACGGATATGGATACCAATTCACGATTGGACCACGTATTAAGCTATATACAACGTAAAAAAACGGGAATAAAAGCCAACTTGCAGCTTGTTTCCAAGTGATTTTCTTAATAGGTGGATTTAAAATCCAATCTAAAAGCATTGTAATCGGCATGATATAATGTAGCACAGTATTTACCCATGGTATTGCCGTTTGAAGTGACTCTTCTAACCCTCTTAGTAACAAAAAATAAACGAGTCCTGTCGTAAGTATATATACCGTCGCCGCACCACGAAGTATACTAAACTGCTCTGAGCGACCAAATGTAGCTGTTCCGATACTACTTAAAAGGAGAATACATGCAACTAAAATGTTACTTTCGATAGTAAAGAAACTAAAAAAGTTAACTGGATTGAACGGTTTCACTTGTGCCCTGATTATGAATTGCGTAATAATAGCGCTACATACTAGAAGACTTAAACAGAATCTAAATAAAGATATAATTTTTTCATCCTTCATACATTCCCTCCTTTTCTTATATATAATTAGAATTTCCCTGTACATACTCAATAAATAGTTTTAATGGAACGAGCCCACGTTTTGGCATATGACTACTTATAATAGCTACTACTTCTAACTGAGGAATGATAACGATGTATTGTCCGCCGTATCCCATAGCGAAATATATACAATACGGTATGTGAAATCTTTCGGTATGTAATACCCACCAGTGATATCCATATGCGCCGACATGTTCATATGTTTCAAAATGCGCCCTACTTGACTCTTCTAACCATTTCGCTGATACAATTTCTTTTTCATTCCAATATCCATTTTGCAAACATAATTTTCCTAATTTTAATAAATCGGTAGATTTCATTTTCATACCGAAGCCGCCGACATATATACCCTGCGGATCTTGTTGCCACTCGTATTCGTTAATTTCTAATGGATTAAATAAATATTTCTTTGCAAACCGCTCTGTCGACATTCCAGTAGCTTCTTGAATAATATAGCTCAGTAAATGAGAAGAACCTGAATTATAATTCATTTTTGTAGCAGGTTCTTCAATTATTGGCTTTTCTAATATGTACTGTACCCAGTTCTCTGATTCTACAAAGTCATTTGGGAATACTACTCCATTCCCAAACTCTTTCCAGTCCTCACCAGTAGTCATTGTTAATAAGTGATATAGTGTTAAATTATGTTTTCCCCTAGGTACATTTTCAATCCACTCTGTGATCGGTGTATGTATATCATTTATATAGCCCTTATCAACTGCAATACCAATTAATAAAGATACGATACTTTTTGTAATCGAATTTATTTTATATAAGTTATTTGCACATTCGGGTGTTTTATAATACTCAGTTGTTAATTGTCCTTTTTGATAAACAAGAAATGTATTCACTTTTTTCTTTTCGAATTTATTTTCTAGTTGCTTGAAATCCAAAAACTTTACCTCCATTTAAATAGTTAATCCATTTATTATATCTTGTTCCTTCATTTTAAACATAATTGTGCTCAAATAAAAATAAACCTGTCAGCCATAATGAACTGACAGGTTTATTTTTATAATTTCGTACGAACATTCCAAAGCTCTGGGAAGAATTGTTGATCAAGTACTCGCTTTAAATAAGAAACACCGGAGGATCCACCTGTACCCATTTTATGTCCAATAATTCTTTCTACTGTTTTCATATGACGGAAACGCCATTGTTGTAGCCAGTCTTCAATATCAATCAATTTTTCAGCAAGCTGATATAAATTCCAATATTTTTTCACATCCGCATACACTTCTAACCATGCTGCTTCTACTGTTGCATCTTCTTCATAAGGCTGCGTAATATCACGGTTTAACACATCTTTATGAATAGGGAATCCTTCTTTTACTAATGCTTGAATCGCGACATCATATAGACTTGGTGCATGTAGCGCTTTATGAAGTCGTGCATGTAATTCTGGATCCTTTTCATAAATTTTTAATGCATGTGGCGTTTTATAGCCAAGTGCATACTCAATCATACGATATTGATACGATTGAAAACCTGAAGCTTGACCGAGTGAATCACGAAACTCAATATATTCTGATGGTGTTAATGTCGCAAGAATATCCCAAGATTGAATAATTTGAGACTGAATTTTTGATACACGTGCTAACATTTTAAAAGCTGGTTGTAATTTATCTTGTTTAATAGATTCAATCGCCGCATTTAGCTCATGTAAAATGAGCTTCATCCAAAGCTCACTTGCTTGGTGAATAACGATAAATAACATTTCATCATGATGGTCTGATAATCTTTTTTGAGAAGATAGTAAACTATCTAATTGTAAATATTCCCCATACGTCATATTCTCTTTAAAATCCGTATGAATCCCTTTTTCCATAATTACTTTTTCATTTTCTTTCATATTAGCCAAACGCCCCTTTTATATGATTCTACTTATATTGGTCTAATAACGGCTCGAACTGGACTTCCATCGGCATCAGTTAATGCAAGTGGTAATGCAATCAATTCATAATCACCGTCTGCTACATGATCTAGTACGACATTTTCTAAAATATGAATTCCATGTTTAAATAATTGATGATGCGCTGCTAATTCTTTATCATCTAGCGGATCAACTGATGGTACATCTACTCCGATTAAACGAATACCTTTCTCCGAAAGAAAAGGTGCTATGTCTGCACGTAAATGAGGGATCACATCTGGAAATTCTTCAGCTTTTCCATGTGAAGATGTACGTAATAATAATCGTTCTACACCTTCTAAATGAAAGCTTTCTAATTCCTTTTTCCCGATGCTTTCAAGATTAGAAACGTCAATAATCCGTGCTGGGCCAACATAAACTTGAACATCTAAATCCAATACTTTCTTTCCATCATTATCAAAATGAAATGGTGCATCAATATGAGTGCCTGTATGAATACTCATCGTTAACTTTCCAACATTTACCGAGCCACTTTCTTCTTTTGACCATGAAACTTCATATGAGAACGGTGTGTCTCCTGGCCACGTTGCAATATCATTATTTAGCGGTTGTGAAATATCAATCCACTCTGATGTTTTCATGCTTATGCCACAACCTCTCGCTTATTTTCAAACTGTTTATACTCTTCTTCTTTCATAATTTTCTTTAATATTTGTACAGATTTCCACACTTCTTCATATGTGTTATATAAAGCGACCGGCGCCAGTCTTACTCCATTAGGTGCTCGGAAATCAGGGATAACTCCATTTGCTTTTAGCGCTTTACAAATACGTGCTGCTTCTGCATGTTCTAAATATATGTGCCCGCCACGTTTTTCATCCTCTAATGGATTTCCAATTGTAAATCCGAAATCTTTTAATTCGTGATCAATTAAATTCAGCATATATCTTGTAATATGTAAAGATTTTTCGCGTAAACGTTCAATACCAGCATCTTTAAACATTTCAAGAGAACCAATTAAAGGTGCTGTACTTAATACGTGCGGTGTACCAATTTGATAAGCACCTGCATGATCGGCAGCTGTTAATGTATGCTCCATATCAAACTGTTTATCTTTTCTAGAACTAAACCATCCAGACAATCCTGGCAGTCTATTAAAATGTTTACTATTTACATAAAGGCCTGCAACACTACCCGGTCCTGCATTTAAATATTTATAATTGCACCAAACAGCAAAATCGACATCCCAATCTTTGAAATGATGCGGAATAGATCCTATTGAATGGCATAAATCAAATCCAATGTGAATGCCGCGTTTATGAGCTTCCGTTGTTAAACTTTTCATATCAAGAATTTGACCACTTCTATATAAAACAGAAGGTAATAAAATTAAAGCGATATCATCTTCCAGCGCATGGATAATATCTTCTTCAGAAAGTGTTCTACCATCTCGGCTTTTCACTCTTACTAAATGCTCCTCTGGATCTAATCCTTTTAAACGAATTTGACTTTGAAGTGCATAAATATCTGATGGGAAAGTCAATTCATCCGCAAGTATTTTTGTACGTATTCCTTTCGGCTCATAAAACGTCGCAATAACTTGGTGTATATTCGCAGTTGTGGAACCGGTTACAATAGTTTCTTCCGGTAAAGCTCCAATAAGAGGGGCTGTAAGTTTACCTAATTTCTCTGAAAGGAAAAACCATGGATGCTCACCTTCTGTCCAGCCGTCAATACCATACTCTTTCCACGAATCTAGCAACGTAAGTAATGATTTCTCTGCTCTTTTTGAAAGTAGCCCTAATGAGTTTCCATCTAAATATATAGTACTTTCTTTTTTATAGAATTCAGTTTGAAAATCTTTCAGTTCATCATGTTTATCACATTCAAGCGCATACTCATAAGTTGGTTGAAATGGTTCTTTATACATGGTGTCACCTTCTCTTAATTTTCTTTTTATTCTAACTAATTGAAATATATCACCTTAATTGATACAACGTCAATGATATTATGTCAGTTGACTTTATATATGAACTTCTTTTACAATACAATTATATTTTCAGATATTTCAGTATAAAGAGGTGATTCTTTGAAAAACAGTACCCTTTCATCCAGAAAACACCGCTCCTTAGAAACGAAGAAGAAACTATTACACTCTGGTTACACTATTTTTATACGTAACGGATTTCAAAAAACGACAATTACACAAATTATTAAACATGCAGAAACCGGATATGGTACAGCATATGTATACTTCAAAAACAAAGATGATCTCCTAATTAGTTTAATGGAAGATGTTATGAATCGTTTTTATAATATCGCTGAACGCTCTTTTTCTCCACAAACAAAAGAGGAAGCACGTATAATGATCCAAAATCAAGTTAGAGCATTCCTGCAATTAGCAGATGAAGAACGGGCTATTTTGCAAGTTGTAGAGGAAGCGATAGGATTATCAAGAGAAATACGGCAAAAATGGGATGAGATTCGGGAACGTTTTATAACAAGCATTAAACAGGATATTACTTACTCTCAAGAAAGTGGATTAGCACAACCTAATTTAAATAAAGAGATTGTAGCACGCGGTTGGTTCGCGATGAATGAATCGTTTCTTTGGACTATTATGCAAAATGACAAAAAGATTAACTTAGAGGAAATTGTGTATACGTTAACGGAGATGTATACGACCGGGTTATATAAATAGCACACCTTCAATAAATAAGGTGTGCTATTTTACATCTATAAAAATATATTATCCGGGTATGGTAGTGCTAAAGGAGGCTTTTCAGAAAATGAGAAATATTGTAGTTTTAAAGATTCACCATCTATCGATTTCAGTTTTCCACTAGTAATTTCACACTCAAACACAACAACAATATATTCTACCTTATCGCCATTTGCATATGTATAACGAAACTCTTTCCCTCCAAATACCCCTTTTTGTTTTTTCACTTGTACTTTCAATCCTGTTTCTTCCCATACTTCCCGAATTACTGCTTCTTCTGGAGTTTCCCCAGGTTCAATTGCTCCAGCCGGCAAACTCCAATATTCTCCGCCAGGATATTGAAATAAGAGTTCTCCCTGCTCGTTTTTAATAACTGCAGCTACACTTGGCATGAATATTAGTTCATGTCCTAATTGCTCCCGGATTTTTTTATAATATAGCGACATCGACATATAATTCTCTCCCACTCCATTAATGAATAACTGTATTTTCTGACATATATTCTATAATAATACCAATAACAATTTCTATATAGAAAGGATAAGAAAATGACCCAAGTACAACTAGTAAATAGCTTCCTATCATTTTTAGGAACGACAAAACAGCCTACTAGCTTAAAGTTTTTAAATGAGCTTATTAAAGCTCATCAAGAAAAAGTAAAAGAACCAATACACTTATCAAATATGAAAGAACTTATTTCAAGGTCTAACGATTGGCATACATCTCCTGTATTAAAGAAAATTCAGATTTTCGGTTATATCGATGGTATTCCAACTTCTATTAATGATAATGTTTTAAAACGATATTTCCAAGGTAAGAAAAGAGAACAAATCATTACATCTTCTGAACTTAATTATTGGATAACAGAAAGATTTTGTATTGATAAAGAAATATATGAAAGAGCTATTGAGATTTTCAATGAAAAATCTTCAAATAGAATATTACAAACAAGTTCTTTAATATCTTTAGGCTGAGGTAAATAGCTAGTTGAAGGAGCAATTTCAAAATTAAAGCTTATATATCCACATCCAGTTAGCCACATATAGTGACATTTCAACTCTTCATCGAACATATATTTCACAATATCTATAAATAATAAATCTCCTGCGTATTGCAACAGAAACTCCATATTCGAGCTACAAGTATAATAATTGTCATCGTCATCAAGATTTTTTATATTATATTCCGCCAAATCCCATAAAAAATCTTCTTTTAATATATTTTTAATTTTTTCAACAATGCTTATCCCCCCGAATTTTCCCAAGAATAACTCTCTAATCTACTTAAAATAATTTCAGTAAATTCTTCAGCAATGTCCTTAGAAATCTCACCACGATTTCCAATAATATCCCAAGCAATACTAATTGAAGTCCATCTCATCAATGAATTCTTTTCAAATTTTAAAAACTCTATTATTTCCTCCTCTTTCATTTCACTTAGAATTGCTTTTAATTCACTTTCTTCTAATTTACTTCTTTGATTATAATCAGTTTGATTTAGTATTTTTACATATTCCTTACTTTCTTGATAAAAAACAATCTTTACTTGTTCTGGTGATAAATCCGCTAATAGTTTTTCAATTTCTTCAGCCCCTATTTCTTTACCTTTATTTATACATTTGAAATAACATCCCATTTTAACTTTTCATTAATTTCACTCATAAGTTGGGGTATTACTACTTCACCATATTTTTTAAAACATTCATGAGTTCCTTCGTAATTTTAAAATAAAGTTTGATTAAAAATATCGTTTTAACCCGTATTCTATGGTAAATAAAAAGAATCCATTTTGAAAAAGATTGATCATTTTCTATCAATGAAAACAATTAATTGAATATTTTTATTATGAAGAGGTCGGAGCAGGAAATTCATCAATTTTGATACGAAGTAAACTATAAGGTTTCTGTCGTAAGTCTTTTCCATAATGAAATCTAGGCTGTCGATGTAATTGGTTCACAATGACATACAAATATTGATCCGGACCAATTGAAAAAGTATCCGGCCACAAAATTCTCGGATCATGTGCGATAGCTTCCATTATGCCATTTGGCAATATCTTACGGATACTGTTGTTTTCATAATCTCCAGCATAAACAGCTCCCTTTGCATCGGTGATCATTCCATCAGACGCACCTTTTTCTCCCCAATACTCCACATGATAAGGTAAATTCATGTCCGGTATCGTTCTGTCTCTCAAGGCTTCTGTTGAGATCGAGAACAAATGCCGACTGGTTAGTGGAGCAAAAAATAATATCTTTCCATCGGGAGAAATCGCAAGACTATCAGACGCCAACCTAAATGGAGAAGTTGAACCGTCTTTGTTTCGATTCATTAAAATTTGACCTTCTACTTTCGGTAAAAAATAGGGATCGGGTGAAGTTGAATTTGCTCCATTTAACCGTCTAAACGCGTTTCCATTTGATAAATCTACGACGATAATAGCTCCTGGTCCTCTTGAAGAAGAATCCGTTATATAGGCATAACCTGCTTTTCCAACACGAAAATCAAAACGGACATCATTCAGATAAGTTGTAGGCAGGACAACATCTTCTGTAAAGGTATATACTTTTCTTATTGTATTGGTTTCTAAATCAACAGCGACTAATTTTGCCCCCCCTTTAATAGGTTCAGAAAAATTGGGTGCCGCTGTATCTAATATCCAAAGCGTTCCCCTTCCATCAGCAACTACACTTTGGACACTGATGAAAGTCATTGGGATATTCTCGGGATTAACCAAATTGGTTTGTAAATTAGGATAAGGCTGCAATTTATCCTCAAAAATTTCCGCCACCGTAAATTTAACATCGTCTCCCCATTTCGGAAAGCAAATGAAAATACGACCGGTTTCTGAAACAGTAACACCTGTAGGCATAGCCCCATAAAATGCATAAACTAGTTCTAAATTACCGAAATATTTTTCACTAGGTAACATAGGTTTCATAATATCCTCCTCAAGCATTCAAACGGGATATCTCCTATATATGATTTATATTTTTTCTAGTGCATGTTTCTTAATAAGTTTTTCTATACGAAAAGATGATTGAATTGATTGTTTTCGAAATTTAATAAGTCTGTCAGAAGAAAGGAAACATTTTAATTTAAAGGTCTCCAGATGAAGTAGAATTCAATTAGCAGGTAGCGAAGTTCAACATTCCCGAATCAACGTTAAGCTGGTATAAAAAATGGGGAAATATCCCCCTTTAAATTTGTGAAAAAATGTACTTAAGCTAAACTGCCCGTTAGTTTAAGTGTAGCACTTCACAAACAATCTTTTGAGTATTCTTATTATTCCTGTTTCCTCAACAATCTGGCCCTTTAATTGAACAATACAACTGAAATTTAAGGGGCGAAAGAAAAATCTTATATTAATACAGGGTTTTATCAATCTTTTTTATAAATTATCAAACTTTATTTTAAATCAATACCACACTTTATTCCATGTTCCATGAGTGACTAACGGGTGCTTTGAACAAGAAAATAAAGGTGAGTACATATTATACATGACTAATATGCGCTCACCTTTATTTTTTTAGGATTTTTAGCTTTTAGGTCTTGATAATAATTTTTAGTGGTTTTATTAACAATTTATACTTAGTAAAATTGCTTTTTATGAATTTAATATAAGTCCAAAGAATTTCCTGGTCAATATAATAACGTATATCAGCACACTTTTTCTTTATTCAGTCTACTTACAATTCCAACTATAAATTTATATTCAATCCTCCTCTTCTTAGTTTTTTTAAACCCTTCTTTCGTATCAAAAATAAAACACGTTTTCCGAAACCAAATTCGTACATATAAAGACTCAAAATAAATAGGTTTTATAATTCCTCGTTCCTCAAATTCAGTTCCATCTTTATTTTCAGTTTCTGTTCGAACGAACCACCTATTTCCGAAGCCAATTTCAATATACTTCACATAAGTCCCCCTTTCGGAAATTAATTTCTAACTGTTCTATTATTTCCCCGGTAAGCGCACATTCCGACAGAACATGAGCCCACAAAGAAAAAGTAGATTGCAAAAATCTACTTTATAACTTATATTTTTGCATTCGTTTATAAAATGTACTACGGGGTACATTTAATAGTTTTGCAGCTAACGAAACATTTCCATTTGTCTTTTGTAATGCTTCAATCATGCTATCACGCTGTATTTTTTCGCGAAAATGTAATGTATGTTCTGTTTTATTTTCAACTTGTAACTCAAGTTGTTGTTGATTTCCCCTCATTGTTTGTAACAAAAAATCTACTTGTTTTTCGCATATTTCCCGTCCTTGCGACAAAATGTAAATGCGTTCTAATACATTTACTAGTTCCCGAATATTTCCGGGCCATGTATGTTGTAAAAATTGATTGTATATACTCTTTGGAAATACAACATTCCAATTCTTCCGTTCGCAAAAGTGTTGTATAAAATATGGGATATCCTCTTTTCTTTCTATTAACGATGGAACATATAACGGATAAACGTGCAAACGATAATATAAATCTTGACGGAATTTCCCTTCTTCTACTAACCGTAGTAAATCTTTATGTGTGGCAGTAATAATACGAATATTTACTGGTACCAATTTTGAACTCCCAATTGGAGTTATTGTGCGTTCTTGTAAAACACGCAATAATGCTACTTGCATCTCTGGTGGTACTTCACCAATTTCATCTAAAAATAATGTTCCTCCGTTTGCTAGTTCAAATTTCCCTTTATATCCTTGACGTCGCGCACCTGTAAACGCACCTTCAGCATAACCGAACAATTCACTTTCCATTAATTCTTTAGGCAAAGAACCGCAGTTAACAGCTATAAAGGGCCCGTCTTTTCTTGGACTATTTTCATGAATCGCTCTCGCGACATATTCCTTTCCTACTCCTGTCTCACCACATACATACACACTAGCATCAGTCGGTGAAACAAGCTTAATTTCTTCTAGTGTGTGTTGAAATGCTCTGCTTGTCCCGGTAACTCCTGAAAAAGTAATCCCTTTTATAAATGTGAGAGCAGAATATGTATTCATTTGTTTATTTTCCTTTAAATACATACATTTCCCAATCATTCTTTCATTACTATATACTGGTATCTCTAATTTAGTTTCCAATCCATGGTGCATTAACTCTTCAAGTTTCATTCTTGACCAATTATTTATTCGTTCACGAACGCTCTTACTCGCAGAAACGATAACATCACGATGATTACAAATAACTACTTGTTCATCACTATCAATGACATCTAAAAAACGATGGATTAAGTGTAATTCATTTTGATGAACTCTTATGCTACATTCACGTTCTATCGCATGTGCAATTGAAGTTACCATACCGAGCATATATGGATGCGAAAATTCAATCGGACACGAGAAATCTAGAACACCAATTAATTTCCCATCATCATTATGAATGGGAGCAGCCGCACAACTCCAGCTATGAGATGCCACGGTGTAATGTTCAGTACCACTTATCATAATAGCTTCTTCAATTTCTAGCGCTGTTCCAATTGCATTTGTGCCAACAGCTGATTCCGTCCATTTTACACCTTCAATAAAATTAATATGTTTCGCTCGCTTTAACGTTTGTTTATTTCCACTTAACGATAGAACATAACCATCTGGATCGATTAATAATGCCATCATTTGTAGTTCATCAATGGTTTTTCTCATATTTTGTATTTGAGGTAATGCGATATCAAGGAAAATTTCACTCTTTTTCTTTTGTTCTTGAAAAATGTTAGAAGACAAAATTTTCTGACCTTTATTCATGTGAGGATTAACATTAGCCTGTTTACATCGATGCCACGATTCTGAAATTCTTTGATTTATGCGATTTGAATCAAGAACACCTTCATTAACAAACTTTTTCCATGTATGTAAGTAAAACGGTGAAGCTAACATTGTATCATCTCCCTTTTAATTGTTTTGGAGATTTATAAAACATACTTTTATTATAAAACTGAATAAAAGCGTTTTCAATACAACTAGCAAGACGACACAAATATGTTAATAATTTGAATATCTTAATGCACTTCTTTATTCTTTTTTAGTAGCACTATATTTTGTATAATGGACGCAAAGAAAATACATAACCAAAACCACTTTTGTGGATTACCATTTATAAAGAAAACAATCACGGCTATTGCAAATAAAATAGTGGATGCTAAACTAAAATATAATTTTGTTTTAATTTCTCTTATCCCTCACCCCTCTGTTACTTTACAGTACATACTAACTCTTCATTTTTCATCTCTACTATGTACTCCTGTAAAACATATTCTTTCCCGCCATGGTTTTATAGCAATAGGTAAGGTTTTGAGGCAATCTCCACCTTTTCCCCTGCTCCACACCGTACGTGCGATTTTCACCGCATACGGCGTTCCATCATTAAATTAACTAATCAATAA
>NZ_JBPWAP010000010.1:0-115322 GCF_051776705.1 Bacillus cereus group sp. BceL291
CTAGGTTTATTTGGTATGCCCATTTTTAAAGATACCAAATATTTCGAGAGTTTTTTGGTTATATGAACGAAAGTTCATTGTGTTTCCATTCTTAAGTGGATAGGCATGCGGATTTGCCCCAGGTTGCGAAATTCCATCTACAGTTACACTATTTGTGATAAAAGTCGTTCCAGTTGGGATTGGATCTTGAAAAATAACATTCGTCGCAAGTACATTTCCTGTATTTTGAATTGTTACCGTGTACGTAAGAACGTCGTTAACCGTTGCAAAAGCTTTATCCACTGTTTTTCTCGTTATTATCTCAGCTATATTAATTGTCGTAACTACAGTATTGCTTGTCGCTTGCCCTGAAACTGGTGGTTGACCAGGTACTGGAGTAAAGTTAAATGTTACACTCGCACGGTTTGGAATTGGATTGACAAGAGGGTTTGATGTCACTCGAACTTGAAAGCGCACTACAGTCGTTTGCGATGCATTAATACTTCCAAGATTAATACTACTTGCTGGATTCGCTCCTGGACGTGCTACCCCGTTTACCGTAACGCTATTTGCGACAAATGTTGTTCCAGCAGGGATACTATCAACAAAAATAACATTGTTTGCAGTGATGTTTCCATTATTCGTTACATTAACCGTGTACGTTAATACATCATTAAGTGTTGCCGTCTGTAGATCTACAGACTTTTGCATACTTATAGTTGCTTGATTCACTGTCGTTTGTACTGTATTTGAAGAAGACGTACTTGCAATAGGAAGGCTACCAACGAAAGGACGAAATTGGTAAGACACCATTGCACGATTTGAAATAGGGTTTGGATTTGGAAACGATGTAATTCTTACTTGGAATGTAACGATTCTTTGAGCATTATTTGGTATCGTTCCTAAATTAATTCCACTAGCTGGATTCGCACTTGGTTGTGTTACTCCACCAACCGTTACACTACCAGCTATAAATGCTGTGCCGTTCGGAATACTATCTTGTAATAAAACGTTGTCCGCACTTCCTGTTCCTGTATTCGGAACTGTAATCGTATAAGTGAGAATATCTCCTATACCTGCAACTGCTTTATCAACAGATTTGACAGGATTTATAATCGGTCCCGTCGCATCAATTTGAACACCAAAACCAGCCGCTGCATAACCATCACCATTTGTAACGAACCGAACGGTTGCTGACGTTTGATTATTTACTAATGATGATGAAGCATCTACGTTTGTAATATCCCATCCTTGTCTTCGAACAGCCAAAGCTATCCCTAATGGCTGATTCAAATCTCCAAACGTTCCGGTTGTATCTAATTCCCCAAAGTCATTACAAATTTGAGATTGAAAGAAATTATTTGCCGGATTTCTCGGTCCGAATAATGCAACTGTAGCATTTGGGTTTGGTCCAAAGCGAAGTTGATCTCCAGAAATGTTGGAATCTCCCTCTTGAACAGTTACGAGTACTCTTCCTGTAACAGCTCCTGTAGCTGGAGTAGCAAATCCTGAAATAGTAGCATCAACAGGCGGGGATGAAGCATCAATAATTTCTTGGCCTGCATAAACTGACAAATTCCGAAGAGGTAAACTTGCATTTTGATATACAACCTCAAGCGTCCAGCCAGCTGAACGACTGATTGTTGGATCAGCTGAAGTTCTTGCAGCGGGCACAGCACCTGTTGTATATGTGCCTGCCCCACCTGCACTAACAAGATTCGTTACATTAGCAGAGCGAGCATAATAAAACTGATTTCCTACTGAACCTTGCTGCGCGGTAGCGGGATCTGGCGTAACAGCAAACGTCCCTGATGGTGTTGTAAATGTAATATCATCATTTAAAAATGGTAAAACATCTTCCGTATCAGTCCGAAAAGTACCAGCCCAAACTAACTCTGCATATAGTACACTACTCCCCGCCGGAAGATTTAAAATTGCACTTGAAGAATTCAATTGCCATTCATCCGTCGTTCCTGCTGGGAACCCTGGTACTTGCAGCGCTGTATTTACCGTAGTAAATACAGCAAGTGTACCAAAAATATTACCTGGCGCAGGTGATGTAGGGCTAAGCCCTAACGTGTTCCCAGTGAACGTGACGGCACCAGGTACTGTTGTTGTAAAACGGTTTATAAAAGGCACACAATCATCTCATTTCATTTATAGTAAAAAGTGCTCTATACTATAAAATGTAGACAAACTATGCAATGTACGTTGTCCAACAAAATTCCGCACATACGAGAGGAGTTTATAAAACTATGCGCTACGTTATCATAACAGGAACTTCACAAGGTTTAGGTGAGGCTATTGCCACTCAGTTGTTAGAAGAAAGTACAACTGTCATCTCTATTTCTAGAAGAGAAAATAAAGAACTTACTAAACTTGCAGAGCAATATAACAGCAATTGCATTTTTCATTCCTTAGATCTTCAAGATGTACATAACTTAGAAACTAACTTTAAAGAAATCATTTCATCCATTAAAGAAGACAATGTATCCTCTATTCATTTAATTAATAATGCAGGTACAGTTGCACCTATGAAGCCGATTGAAAAAGCAGAAAGTGAACAATTCATTACGAACGTTCACATTAATTTACTTGCACCTATGATTCTTACATCTACGTTTATGAAACATACGAAAGAATGGAAAGTAGATAAACGCGTTATAAATATTTCATCTGGTGCAGGAAAAAATCCTTATTTCGGATGGGGCGCTTATTGTACGACGAAAGCTGGTGTAAATATGTTTACACAATGCGTAGCAACTGAAGAATGGGAAAAAGAATATCCAGTAAAAATCGTCGCTTTTGCCCCCGGTGTTGTTGATACAAATATGCAAGCACAAATTCGTGAAACAGCTAAAGAAGACTTCACAAATTTAGACCGCTTCATTGCATTAAAAGAAGAAGGAAAGCTATTATCACCTGAATATGTTGCGAAAGCTATTCGTAACTTACTAAAAACTGAGGAATTCCCTCAAGGCGAGGTTATTAGAATTGATGAATAACAAAAAGGCGTGCTAAAATAGCACGCCTTTTTGTTTTACTTCTCTAAAAATATGAGCACAGATTCCGCAATTTGTTCATAACCAATTTCTTGATAAATTTTATTGGATGTCGGATTCGCTAGATCAGTATATAACGTAGTCGTCTGGTAGCCTTCATCTAACATACGTTGACTAAGTGCTGCTACACAATGAGATGCATACCCTTTTTTCCTTGCTTCTTTCGGCGTATATACGAAATTGACTGTTATATTATTTTTAGTTGGTCTCGTTTTTGCAGCTACAGAAACGAGTTTCCCATCCACTTCCAAACCAAACAGTCGATTTGTAGTTATTAATGTATACGCAGTTTGTTTTGCTTCTTCTTTCGTAGTAGGAAGCTTTACGTCTTCACAAAATTGATATATCCACTGTTCTATTAATGGTAATTCATCATTATTTACCGCTCGGAAAAGTCCATTCGCATTACACTTCTTCTTTACTCTGTTCAGCTCATACACACCTTGCTCCATTGCAACATTCGTTTTTTTATTTTCTAATACGGCAATCTCTTCCGCTAATTTCTGTACAATTTTCTTATTACCGATCAATCCAGGAATATCCGGATATACTTTCGTTAATTCTTTTGCAAGTTCCTCAATAGTTACTCCCGCAATTTCAGAAGTTGCAACAATGATTTGTTTCTTCTCTTCTGTTTGCAGAAATACAACCGCAATTTCTTCTCCTTGTTTCGCTATCCCCATAAATATCGGTTCTTGGACCATTTGTAATACACCTAATATGAGATTGTTTTCCTGCTCATTCTTTTCTAGAAATGGTGTAACATCTTCTTTAAAATGAAAAATCTCTTCATATACATGTAATTGAATCATCGACAATCTCTTCTCTCTATTCATAGTTTAATTAAGTATTGGCGATTAATTCATCAAATCCCTCTTTTACGATTCAATAATATTCAAAGCTAATGTATTCAAAGCATTTTCAGCTTGTAAAATTCTCTGTTTTTCCTTTTCAAATACATCTTCTTCTTTTTGAAATGACTCTTTTCGATTTTTGATCATGCGCTCCATCTCTTTTTTACTCGGTCCACCGTATACATTTCTTTTTTGAATAAAAGCTTCTGGCGATATAATTTCTTTCCACTCTTTTTCTAATAAATTTATTTTAAAATGTTCTTGCAAGTACATATTTACCTCTTTGAAGTGTAATTCATGTAGTTCTTTTTTCTGCTCCAATGACATATTTGCAATAGCACTTGCTGCATGATGAGCATGCCGAAATGGAATTTCATAGTTTTTTGTTAAAACATCGGCGAAATCCGTTATCGTTATTGCATGTTTATAGGAACGACTTTTTAACGTTTCTTCTTCTACTTTCATCGTTCGGATCACTGCATTCATCATACAAAAAACACGAATTGCCTTTTCAATCCCTTTATATAAATATGGCTGCAAGTCATCTTCCGTATCGACAATATCACCAAATGGTGTATTATGAATCATTTGAAATACTGTAAATGCTTCTCCTAAAGCACTACTCGTAATTGCACGAGCATGTTCAATTGAAACCGGGTTTCGTTTTTGCGGCATAATACTACTGATTTGTACATATGACTTTGCAACAGTAATACCGTCATATTCTTTCGTTGCTAACAACAAAAAGTCATGAATCCATCTACTCGTATTCGTCATCATTACCATAAGTAGCGAGCTAACTTCTAATAAATAATCCGCTCCAGCAACAGCATCATATGAGTTCTCAATTACATTTGTAAATCCAAGTAGATGAGCAACTCGTTCTCGTTTAATCGGGAAACTTGTTGTAGAGAGTGCAGCCGCCCCCATTGGAGACTGATTTAAAAGCTGGTACGTTTTTTTCATTCGTTCTAAATCTCTTTGCATCGTATCATAAATTGCTAACGTATAATGACCAAATGTTGTTGGCTGTGCTGGTTGTGTATGTGTATAAGCTGGCATGATCGTTTCCTTATGATCAGCAGCAAGTTGCAGTACACTTTCTTGCAATAACAAATGATGTTCTATTAATCGTAATACATATCGCCTTAAACTCATGCGATACATCGTTACGCCCATATCATTTCTACTTCTACCAATATGCATATTACTTACAAAATCGCATTTCGCTTCTTGAGAAATTAAATGTTCGACTAAAAAAAAGAGATCTTCATGCTGCTCTGTATAGAGCAATTGCTCTTCTGGAATTCCCTCTACCTTTTTTAATGCGTGTAATATAACTTTAGCTTCTTCCTTTTTCATTAAATTTTCTTCCGTCAGCATCGTAATATGTGCTTTATGCACTTGAAACATATCTTTCAATAAGTAATTTCGTTGAAAATCAAATACATGTTGTAATACACAATCCACATATGTTTTCCCAGGGAAATCAGCGCCTTCACTCTTTATAAACTCTTCTTTACTTTGTTTCATCACCTTTTCCCCTCTCACCTAAGTATTACTACCCATCATACCCAGAGATAGAAAAAAAGTGCTTGTACATAAAAATAAACTCGGTGCTCTCTGCACCGAGTTTATTTAATAAAAGTCGCATCATACTTATCACTTTGCAACACTTGGAAATGCAAGTTTGCTAAATGCTTCCGTATTTCTGCACTATCGTCTTCATTTAAATTATTCGCCAAAAACACAATTTCTGTACAGTTTCCACGTTTATCCATAGCATAAACTGCTTTTGTAACCGTCCATGGTGTGTAACCATTCTTTTGCCCCGCATGTCTGAATGTTTTACGGTATTTCTTGGCACTCATGTCTGTTTCAACGATATTTGCCCACACTTTTTCTTCAGCCTCTGTCAAGCCACCTTTATGGTTTGCCTTTTGAAGTAATACCATATAATCATTTGCAGAAGCTGCTGGTAATCTATCTGACCAAATTTTGTCGTAACGTTCCTCTAAATAAAGCGGAATTTCCTTCTGTAATAATGGTCCCTTCTTCTTTAAGCGTTCATGAATAATCATCGCATATTCACGATATTGCTCTTGAGACATTTCTTTTAACTTTTTCTCTATTTTATATTTTGGAACATGTAATTCTTTATGCAAATATCCCGGGATATACAAAGATGAAACGATTGGAAATAGTGGTTGATGTACAGGAAGTGATAAACTTTGTAAATTTCGATTGATGTTATCTAATCCTAACAATTCCATTAAGTATTCAGCATTTGCATTCGAACTAAACTTAACCATTCCTTTTGCCACTTCTTCTAAAGAAACCGCTCCTTCAGTTATCTTGCCCGTCTTCTCCAAATACTTTTGCCATCTATCTTGTGCACCACCATCTGTATTCGGCACATAATAACGATTCACATCATTAATCGACACGAAACTAGAAGAATCAATTTTCCCTTCAGTAACTTGTTTCGTATATTCAAGCGCCACAATTAATTTCATCGTACTAGCAACTGGCAATACAACATTTGGGTTTACAGAATAAACAACTTTATCATTTCTCTTTACTAGAAGCGCACTATTTTTTTCATCTTTATGTTCTTCAATAAAAGATGCAATATACTGTGCATCATCATTATTTGAACTCCACACTTTTTTCACTAAAAAGTTACCCGATATTAGCAAAACAAAAATACCCACAATTACTGCGCATACTATAGTTTTTTTCAAGTAAAATTCCTCTCCTATTGTGTAACTCTTCTCTATTTATCATTTAAAAACAAAATAATGGAGATGGTCATTTAAATAACCATCTCCATTATTTTAACTTGTATGCTCCTATTATGTCTACGTCATAAATTTCACAAAATCCTCAAGAAACTTTTTATAATGTAACGACCAACCAATTCGCACCCAATTTTTTAATGCTTTTGCATCAGGTTGAGGCCGAAAATCAGCAATACTCTCTCCTTTTGCAATTCCAACTGTATCTACATCGACACGACGATATACATAATCTAAAAGGGATGGATTTGCCACAACCATCATTGTAACGACGTCATGTACTGGACTTCCTTTTATTTTCGGATTTAACTTTCTATAAGCTTTATAATAGTACGTAAATATCGGCTCGATTAACTTATTAAAACTCGTTTTAGAGTGTTTCGTAATATATTTTACCATTTCCGGTGTAATAATTGCTTCAGATGTAACGTTAAGTGGCACTAATGTTACATTTTTGGCATTTTGCATAACTAATTGTGACGCAATGGGATCACCATGAAAATTCGCCTCTGCGACTGGTGTTACATTGCCAGGCATTAAGAAAGCACCGCCCATTATATAATATTCTTTCACATACTTCATCATCGGCTTTTCTAAAATAAATGCTGTCGCTAATGTTGTTGATCTACCAGCATCGACTATTATTAATTCTCCTTTATATTTTTCAAGAAGATCAAAAAATGTACAAAAAGGCTTTATATTTGGTGAAAAAGTTTTTGAAGGTTTAATTGGCCCTAAACCGTCTGTCCCATGAATTTCTGGATAATACGTCGTAATATCTCCGGATAAAGGAATTTTCGCACCATTAATAACAGGTATATCTTCCCGTCCTGCCATTTGCAATAAATATGCGGCATTACTTGTCGCCTTTTCTTGTGTTACATTTCCATATCCCGTTACTACACCAACAATATCAATATCAGGATGCAACAATCCATACATAATTGCTAAAGAGTCATCAATGCCTGGGTCTCCTAAAAATAATACTTTTTTCATCGACCTCAACTCCATCCCCTCAGTTGTTATTAATTTATGAATAACCGTGGATATACAGAATAAAAAATGAACAAATTCACACAAAAAAACGCAGTCTTATAAGGACTACGTTTCTTCAGCTAACCTATACTGTTTTTTTTATAGCACTCATACTTCCAATGATGTAAGCGATAAACGCAAAACAAATCGGGAAGACAACTGTATGTATACCGAACGGATTTGGATAGAAAAGATGAATACACATATATGAGCCTACCCCAACTAAAATAGACGCAAGCGCTCCTGTAGCATTTCCTTTCCTCCAATATAACCCTAATACGATTGGCCAAATGAATGCTGCTTCTAATCCACCGAAAGAAAATAAATTTAGCCATATTAAAAAATCTGGTGGTTTAATTGCCGCTGCATAAACGAGTAGTCCTACAATACCCGTAATCCACAAACTTCCTTTTTTTATCGTACTGTCTGCTGCATCTTTATTTATGTAATTTACGTATATATCTTTAATAATTGACGAGCTTACAAGTAATAATAAAGAGTTTACTGTAGACATAATCGCTGCCATCGGTGCAGCTAAGAAAACTCCAGCTAACCAAGGTGGCAACACTTCCATCGCAAGTAGCGGCATTACTTTATCTGGTACCGTTATACCTGGAAGTACTACTCTTGCAAATACACCTGTTAAATGCATACCGATCATAATTGTGCCAACGACAACGGTTCCAATTATTAAAGCTTGGTGCATCGCTTTTGAATTTTTATAAGACATGGCACGCACGCTAATTTGCGGTAAACCGACAACGCCAATTCCAATTAAAATCCAAAATGATGTAACATATGATTTCGTTAAACTGCCATCTGCTCCGAATGGTGTAATTAACTTTGGATTAATTTGAACAAGTTCCTGCATAATCTTTTCAATTCCACCACCAGCAATGACAGTAGCAATTAAAATGATTGTTGTTCCAACTAACATAATGATTCCTAATAATGTATCTGATAGAGCAACTGCACGAAATCCACCAATTAATACGTACACAAGTACAGAAAAAGTAAATAAAAATAGTGCTGTTGTATACGATAGCCCCGTTAGTGACTCGATTAATCGTCCACCACCGACCCACTGGGCTACTGTCGCTGAAAATAAAAAGATAATAATACATAACGCAGAAAGTATAACAACTGCTTTATTATTGTATCTCCCTTTTAAATAATCGATAAGAGTAATTGCTTCCATCTTCCTAGCGATAATTGCAAACTTTTTACCGATAACCGTTAAAACGATATACCCTGTTACAACTTGAATCGCAGATAACAGTACCCATCCAAGACCCATATTGTAAGCAATACCAGGGCCACCAATAAAGCTACTTGCACTACCGTACGTAGCAATCATTGTCATCGCTAATAATAAACCGCCTAGCTCACGCCCACCAAGAAAATATTCTTGCAAAAATTTATTATGAGCAGTTGCTTGCACGCGTCTTGAAGCATATACACCAATTAAAAATACAACGATAAACGAAATTATCATTGGAATGATTACATACCAATTCATCTATTATTCCTCACTTTTTTCTTCCTCATCGAGTGAAATATCTTGAAATACAAAACGAACAACTAAACTAAGTAAAATAACCATAACGATAAATCCAACGATACAGCTATAAAAAAACCATGCGGGAAAACCTAATACATATGTATATTCATTCGGATTTTTACTACCAAGCCCATAAGCAAATCCGTACCAAATTATAAAATTAATAATAGCAAGTCCAAGACCAATTAACGCTTCTCTATGGGCTATTCGAAAGCGTGGATCATCATGATAATCTTTCATTTTTACCCCTCCTCTCACGATGTATTATTGTACCATTGTTCTTCTAGTTTTTCCTACTAGAAAGCAAAAACAAGCAGGATTTTTTTATAATCATATAGAAGATTCTCTTACATTACATATTTTTTACAATTGTAACACAAATGAAATTTGAATTTTCAGTATTTCTTAATTATGATTTTAATTAGAGGCTTTCCATCTAGTTTCCACATCCTTGATTTCGGAATAAGCGCCGTCTCGTACTGCGTTTACATTATATTTTCAAGGGGGTTATACAATGAGTCAACTAGCTGTAAATCTTCATGAAAAGGTAGAGAAGTTTCTTCAAGGTACAAAAAAGTTATATGTGAATGGATCTTTCATTGAAAGCGCTTCCGGTAAAACATTTAAAACACCTAACCCAGCAACTGGTGAAACACTTGCCGTCGTTTCTGAAGCTGGTCGCGAAGATATTCATAAAGCTGTAGTCGCAGCTCGTATGGCTTTTGACGAAGGTCCTTGGTCTCGTATGAGCACTGCTGAGCGAAGCCGTCTCATGTACAAGTTAGCTGATTTAATGGAAGAACATAAAGAAGAGCTCGCACAGCTCGAAACATTAGATAACGGAAAGCCAATCCGTGAAACAATGGCAGCAGACATCCCACTTGCAATTGAGCATATGCGCTATTACGCTGGCTGGGCTACGAAAATCGTTGGTCAAACAATTCCTGTTTCCGGTGATTACTTTAACTATACACGCCATGAAGCTGTTGGTGTCGTTGGTCAAATTATTCCTTGGAACTTCCCGCTTCTTATGGCAATGTGGAAAATGGGAGCAGCGCTTGCTACAGGATGTACAATCGTTTTAAAACCTGCAGAACAAACTCCACTATCTGCTCTATACTTAGCTGAATTAATTGAAGAAGCTGGATTCCCGAAAGGTGTTATTAATATCGTACCTGGATTCGGTGAATCAGCTGGACAAGCTCTCGTTAATCATCCACTCGTTGATAAAATTGCATTTACCGGTTCTACTCCTGTCGGTAAACAAATTATGCGACAAGCATCCGAATCATTAAAACGCGTTACACTTGAGTTAGGCGGTAAATCACCAAATATCATCTTGCCGGATGCTGATTTATCTCGCGCGATTCCTGGTGCACTTTCTGGTGTTATGTTTAACCAAGGACAAGTATGCTCTGCTGGATCACGCTTATTTGTTCCGAAGAAAATGTATGATAATGTCATGGCTGATCTCGTCCTCTATTCTAAAAAACTAAATCAAGGTGTCGGTCTTAACCCTGAAACAACAATTGGTCCTCTCGTTTCTGAAGAACAACAAAAACGTGTAATGGGCTACATTGAAAAAGGGATTGAAGAAGGCGCTGAAGTACTTTGCGGAGGAAGTAATCCATTCGATCAAGGCTACTTCGTTTCTCCTACAGTATTCGCTGACGTAAATGATGAAATGACGATCGCAAAAGAAGAAATTTTCGGTCCAGTTATTTCTGCAATACCATTTAACGATATTGATGAAGTAATTGAACGTGCAAATAAATCACAATTCGGCTTAGCGGCTGGTGTATGGACAGAAAATGTTAAAACAGCACACTATGTTGCAAGCAAAGTACGTGCAGGTACAGTGTGGGTAAACTGTTATAACGTTTTTGATGCAGCATCTCCATTTGGAGGATTTAAACAATCTGGTCTTGGCCGTGAAATGGGATCTTATGCATTAAATAACTATACAGAAGTAAAGAGCGTTTGGCTTAACTTAAATTAATGAAAAGAACCTGACCTATCCGGTCAGGTTCTTTTCATTATGTATTCCTTTAAATTTGCAGTCCTCCGCTCACATTTAATACTTCACCTGTAATATAAGATGCGTATTCTGATGCTAAAAAGGCTGCTGCGTTCGCAATATCTTCTGGCGTTCCAATTCTACCAACTGGAATAGCGCCAACCATCTTTTCTTTCACTTTATCTGGTATCGTTTTGGTCATATCTGTATCCATAAACCCCGGACAAATCGCATTACAAGTAATACCGAAACTTCCAACTTCTTTCGCTGCTGTTTTCGTTAATCCTACAACTCCAGCTTTCGTTGCAGCATAATTTGCCTGTCCAATATTCCCCTCTCTACTTATAGAAGAAATATTAATAATTCTTCCATATCCTTGTTGTCTCATATAAAGAAGCGCTGGTTGCATACAATAAAAAACTCCAGTTAAATTCACTTGTAATACTTGTTCCCAAGCAGATTTCTCCATTTTATGTAACATTGCGTCTCTTGTAATTCCAGCATTATTCACCAAAATATGTAATGTACCAAATTTTTGAACCGCATATTCAATTAACGACTTTGCTTCATTTTGATTACTCACATCACATCGATATGAGCACACTTCATATCCTTCATCTGATAACTCACGTGTCGTTTTTTGTAGCGTCTCTTCATTTACATCGCTAATTAATACTTTCGCCCCTAGCTTTGCATAAACCCTTGCAATCTCTTTTCCAATTCCCTGTGCAGCTCCTGTTACAACAGCTGTTTTCCCATTTAAAAACTCCATTCCTATCCCCCATTTCTATTACTTATACTGTATATTTCGGCTTTTTACTTTCCAACTCCTCTTTGTATAAAAAAGTCTATTTGTGTCAAACTAACTTTGCAACGTCGCATAAAGTGAAACTTTAATTAGTGGGAAGTTTGTTCATCCCCCACTGATTATCAGCCCTCACCAATCGGGCATTTAATCTCCCACCTAGCTTCTTTGTTCCATCTGAGTTTTAAGGTGGGAGTTTTACTACCCGTTATGCGGGATAAATTGCAAGGAGATTGTGTCGAATGAATAAAAAAAATTTCAAACAAAGCAAAACAACTGATGGCATTGATGTTGAGTTCTCTCGCGAACTCGCTGACCACAATGACTTAGAAGCAAACGCACGTGCAAATGCCGCTGATGCACGTCAAAAGCGCCAATCAACCGAAAAATAAGGTACATCACAACCTTATTCTTTTCAAAAGGGACCTACTACCCAACAAAATAAACCGAGAGACATCTCTCGGTTTATTTTCTATATTTTTTTGCATAATGAGCCAAAGTAAGCAACGGATATATATGAGCATAACTATGATAACGAATATAAAACCCACCTGGTAAACCTGTTCCAGTAGGATATTTTTCATTTATATAAGGGTTGGAGAGCAAATATGAAATACCTTTTCGAATAACTGGCGTTTCTTTATCATAGTAAGAAATGAGGGCATCTAACGCCCATGCTGTTTGGGATGGTGTACTAAATGGCAAAGTAACAAATCTTTTTTCCACACTACTTTGGCAAGATTCTCCCCAGCCACCATCTTCATGCTGTATATGTTCAAGCCATAAAACGGCTCGTTTCAATGATGAATCGCTAGATGGTATTCCTAGTGACCGTAAACCAGTCAACACTGCCCACGTACCATATATATAACAAATTCCCCATTTCCCATACCACGATCCATTTTCTTCCTGTACATTCATTAACCAATTTATCGCACTTTGTTTTTGTTTCTCGGGCAATTCATTTTGCGTATACGTCCCAAAAAATTCTAGCACTCTTCCTGTAATATCTGGTGTAGAAGGATCTGTAATCATATCACTTGCATTCTCGATTGGTAAATTTGCTAATATACGGCTCGTTACCCCTTTTTCAAAAGCTCCCCAACCACCATCATTATTTTGCAATCCTTTAACCCAATTAACCGCTCGCTTCCAAGCATTATCTACATTTTCGTTCCCTCTACTTCGCGCCAACGCTCTTAACACAGCAGTTGTATCATCAATATCTGGAATCGTCGTATTCACATCCGAAAAGCCCCAACCACCTGGGAAGAGATCCGGTGCATGTACACTCCAATCTACTTTCTTCGTTTGCTGTTTTCTTAGTAAATACGCTGATGCATTTTGAATCACTTTACTTACTTTCGGAACTTGAGCTTCTTGCAAAGCATAACTGAGTAAAGCTGTATCCCATATAGTTGACGGAGAGTTTTGCAAATGGCTCCCTCTCTCCATCTTCCATATATAAGATGTAATTCCCATTATAGCCTTCTCAATAATTGGTGATTGAATAGAATGTCCTAATGCAAGTAAAGCATAAATCATATAAAACGAGGCAGTTGCGTAGCTATATAATGTTCCATTTTCATCAATACGCCCTTTCATAAAACGTTCTACTTCCTCATATCCTTTATGATGCAAAGAAAGTGGATACGTTATAATTTTCTTCACGTCACTTACTAACGTTTGAAAAACTGGAGACCGATCCTCCCGAAACCATTCTCCGCCCCCGCCTGCAATGTGATTTAAATTTGGCAATAACTTTTTCCCTACTCGAAATCTTTTATTTAAACACAACATCATCGGAATTAAATGAATACGTGCTGAGCTACTCAGTTCAAATATACTGAGAGGGGAATCATTCTGCAGAAACATAATTGGTGTTGGCAAATGAAAGAGAGAAGGATATTCATATTCTCCATGAATCGCTAATAAAAACTTCGTCATAAAATGAGCACGCGCTACCCCACCGCGCTCATTTATAAACATTTCCGCTCGCTTCATATTCGCATCTTCTTTTGTATATTTTTCCGATGCAAGTAAGGCAGCATAAGATTGAATTGTAGCAGATAAATTACCACCCACCTCATCTTCATACAATTTCCATGTTCCTTCATTTGTTTGGAGTGATGCTAATCTTTTTACAAACGGTTCTATCTCTTTATCTCTACCTAATAATTTTAATAAAAAAATCATATGACAATCTGTTAATGGCGCTCCCTCAAAACAAAACCGCCACGTACCATCTTGCCGTTGCATTGTTTGAAGTGCAGTTGTTCTTCTCGCTATTTCTTCATACACTTTTTCATATAATAACAAGTTACTCACCCACCCTTTCGAAATCCGTATAACGATATTCAAAAAGGTAGCTGAATATGTATAAAAACAAAGAAAAGCAGAACATATAAAATGTTCTGCTCATAAACAATACCCTACTCCGACAATAATTCCTAATAAAGCACCGACTACTACTTCATACGGTGTATGCCCAACAAGTTCATTTAACTTCTTATATTCTGTTTCTCTACCGTGAAAAAAGTCATTCAATATTTTTGCTTGTTTACTTACTGCAAGCCTTACTCCTGAAGCATCATACATAACAATAATGGCAAAAATAGTAGCAACCGCAAACATCGAGCTTTCCACACCTTCCACTACTCCAACTCCTGTAGCAAGCGCTGTAACTGTTGAAGCATGAGAACTTGGCATCCCACCTGAAGCAAAAAACTTTGCAAAATCAAATTCACCTGTTTTAACTAATTTAAAGACTACTTTCGTTAATTGTGCTAAAAACCATGAAATTACAGCTGCCATAAGCGGATCATTATGTAAAATTGTTTCCATGTTCTCAGCTCCTTACTAGCTATAATGGAAATCCTATATAGTATCAGTATAAAGAAAAATGCGTAGAAAATACTACGCATTATGATACTTTTGCTGATTTATTTTTTATAAATTTCGGTTGTTTCTGCACTAAAAACTTAGTCTTCGCTACCGAGAATACAAATAATGCAACCCATATACAGAAAAATGCAATCATATGAGTAGATGTGAAATGTTCACCAAATACGAATACACCTAAAATTAAGCTAATTGTTGGTGCAATATATTGTAAAAAACCTACCATATAAAGCGGAATAAGTTGGGCTCCTTTTGCAAAATAAAAAAGTGGTAGAGCTGTAACAATACCCGCTCCTATTAATAGTAATGTCGATAACATTGAGATAGAGCCAAATGAGCCGAAACCATGTACTCCTGTCATTACTAGATAAATAATCGCAAACGGCGTTACTAACATCGTTTCCATCGTAAGTCCAATTGTCGCATCATAGTTTAACAATTTTTTCGTTAATCCGTATAATCCAAATGAAAGGGCAAGTGATAAAGAAACCCACGGGATAGCCCCGAAACGTACTGTTAAAATGATAACCCCCACTCCAGCTAAACCAACTGCAACATATTGCCAGAAGTTTAACTTTTCCTTTAAAACGACTGTACCAAGTAAAATACTAATAAGCGGATTAATATAATAGCCAAGACTCGCTTCAATAACATGATTATGATTAACGGCCCATATGTAAACAAACCAGTTTCCACTAATCAAGACTGAAGCTATTGTTAATGACATTAATAATTTAGGTCGTTTAAAAAGATTCACAAATTCCCCAATAAACTGGCGAAACCTCTTCGTAACACCTAATACGAGTAACATAAAAACAAACGCCCAAACGATGCGGTGTGCTAATATTTCATCTGCTGGAACTTCCTCAACCCATTTCCAATAAATCGGTAGGATTCCCCACATCGTGTAAGCACCAGCCGCATATAGTATCCCTTTTTTTTGCTCTGCTGATTGACTCCCCATCTTCCTTTTTCTCCTCTTCTCATTTTTTCTCCATTATACGGTCTCACATGCTCACTTTACCAATAATCAATCTGCATTTCTTTCGACATTTCTCATACAACGAATAATAAACATACCGTTATTACAACAAGTAACGGTATGCCGAAAACAAATTTCTTTTTATGAGTTTTATGATGAAACATATACATGCCAATCCAAGCTCCAACTGCTCCCCCAGCTGCCGCTGATAAAAACAACGTACTTTCTGGCGTTCTCCACTGTTTCTTCTTCGCTTTTCGTTTATCAAGCCCCATAAGGCTAAAAGCTATAATGTTAATAATAAGAAAATAAATCCATTTCATCGCTTTCTCTCCTTATGAAAAATTCGCTTAATGGTAACACGAAAAAACGACGGAAACAACTGAAGAACTCTTTTTATCCAACTAGTTTCATTCCTTTTTCTTAATTAGTTACCTTCATATTTACATAACCAACTAAAATCGCAGTTAAAGCATTTAATATAGAAAAATGTTATGAGCAGAATCCTATATTTCATTACATTCATCCACTACCATATCATCAAAAAAATTGCTCTCAATCACTTTCTCATCAAAACGAAGAACTACAATTAGCCCTACATATAAAGAAACAAAATTTAGAAACCATTCCCCATTCTCATCTTTCTTAGCTAAGCATTTAAATATCTCTTGAAATTGCATACGCTCATCTGTCGCAACAACCGGTCGCACGCCAAAATATTTCAATACAAGATGTAGGTTGAGCTGCACGGATAATGATAAAATATACTTTAATAACTCGGTATAATGAGCAACATTTTTTTGACTATATAACTTCACAAGCTCTTGATGTAAAGTAGAAATTGATAATTCTTCTTTAGTCACTTTTGTTGCTTCTATCATTTCAATCATCTTTTTCATATCCATTCCATTTACCCCTCCTGTTACAAAACAAAAGCCAAAGTATACTTATTTTATAATCAACAATAATTGATTATTTCTCGTCTCTCTTTCTTCTTCACTTACTAAGTCATACTTTTTTAAAAGATGAAATACATCATTTAATATTTCTTGTGAGTGATTACCTTGTAAAAAATTTTTTAACCCTTTAAAAATCTCTTCTGATAAAAAACTCTTTTGACTTTCAAGCTTATTCATCACATCTTCAATAGAATGATCAATGTTACATGCCATACTAAACTTCCCCCTCTATCCTCTATAAATAATATCCTCAGCTAACGATGTAAACACTTCTCCAACAAGAGAATCTTCATCATATACAGATGAACCATTATTTTCTTCACGTTTCGCAAAAGGTATTTGAGCAATTACTTCTGTTTGCAATTGTTCTGCAAGCATTTCGCCGCCGCCTTTTCCGAAGAGATAATTTTTCGATCCATCTTGTTCTTCATAATAAGCCATATTTTCCACAATACCTAAAATCTCATGCTTCGTATGTTTTGCCATTACACCGACTCTTGAAGCAACGAATGAAGCTACATTGTGCGGAGTTGTAACAATTATTTCTTTCGCTTGCGGAATCATCGCTGCAACATCGATCGCAACATCTCCTGTACCTGGTGGTAAATCAAGTAATAAATAATCTAATTCTCCCCAGTGCGTATTCGCAAGAAAATTTTGAATCCATTTATTTAGCATCGGTCCGCGCCACATAACTGGGTTATTTCCTTCTGTAAAAAATCCCATCGACATGATTTTAACACCGTGACTAATGACTGGAATTGCCGTTTGATCAATCATCGTTGGTTTCTTATTCGTTTCCATCATAGCTGGAATACTAAAACCATATATATCTGCATCTAATATCCCCACCTTTTTGCCCATACGCGCTAGTGCAGTTGCAAGATTAATTGTCACCGTTGATTTTCCAACTCCGCCTTTTCCACTCGTTACAGTAATAAAACGTACTCCTGAATCCGGGCGAAGCATGCTCGGCATACCAGTTTCTGTTCTAGTATTTTTCTTTAATTTCTCTGTTAAAGCTGTACGTTCTTCTTGTGTCATAGAACCAAATGTTACCTCCACTTTAGAGGCACCAATTGCGTGAAGTGATTCTTCAATATCTTGCTGAATTTTTGCTTTTAACGGACAACCTTGGATTGTTAGTACTACTTCAAGTTTAACCTTTGTTCCGTTCATTTGTATATTTCTAACCATATTTAATTCTACAACACTTTTGTGTAACTCTGGATCCTCTACATGTTTTAATGCATTCATTATTTGTTCTTGAGTAAGCATAGAACTCATCCCTTCTCTTATTCTAATTTATATACAACATTTTCTTGGCGCTTCATCTGGTGAAAAAACTTATCATCCACCGCTAACAGGCGGGATTAATGCGACTATATCTCCAGCTTTTATCATCTCTTCATTCATTACAAACTCTTCGTTAACAGCGACCATCACTTTATCCAACGATTGTAAACAATAGCTGGCTTTAAGCCATTCTTTTAATTGTTGCACTGTCATTTCTTGCTTTTCTGAAATCACTAATCGATCCGATCCAACTTCCTCACGCAAATTTGCAAACAATAAAATTATAATCATTTTCTCATTCTTCCTTCTTTGGTTTTCCTTCTGGATATGGTGTATTTTCAAGTTGATCTCCAATCCACATCGTTCCATCTTCCCAAAATTCTTTTTTCCAAATTGGAACAATTCGTTTTATACGTTCAATCGCGTACTCATTCGCTTCATAAGCTACTTTACGATGCGGTGATGAAACTGCAATGACTACCGCAATATCCATTATTTCTAGCCGCCCTACACGGTGCGTAATTGCTACTTTTGTATCCGGCCATCTTTCACAAATTTCTTCTCCAATTCTCATAAGTTGTTTTACTGCCATCGGTTTATATGCTTCATACTCTAAATGTAGCGTTCGTTTTCCTTTTGTTAATTCTCTCACCGTACCAATAAATGTTGTAATCGCACCTGCTTCTCTTCTTGCGACTTTATTCGTTACTTCTTCAACTAAAATCGGATTATCTACAATCTCAAATAGCACTTGTTCCATTAAAACCACCTCTCACTTTATGAAATGTCCAAGGCCATTCACTACCTTCGTTATCTTCTAATAAAAGAACATCGACAAACATATCTTTTTTATATCCTCTTGTCCCGCCCGGCAATACGATAAACGCGTTGGATTCTGCCAATGAAGAAACTGAGCTAGATTTATCAAACCCTGATGGATAAGCGATTAATTTCCCCTCATCATATTGCAATTTTGCTCGTACAAATCTTGTAAATGGATTCGGTTTTAGAAAATCTTCTCCTAATAACGCTTTTTCTCTTTTTAAATGTACTTTTTCACTAAACATATACGTCCGAATACACGGTCTTACGAATAATTCAAACCCTACGTAACAAGCTGATGGATTTCCTGATAAACCAAATAATAACTTGCCATTTAATTGTGCTACAGTCGTAACACTTCCTGGTCGCATTGCAACTTTATTAAAAAGAACAGATGCACCTAACTTTTCGTAAATAGCTGGTAAATAATCATAATCTCCTACTGATACACCGCCCGTTGTAATTAACATATCTACTTGGCCAAGCGCTTCTTTCACAGCTGTAAAACACGTATTAAAATCATCACTAAACTTCCCAAAATATTTTACTCTTCCGCCCGCTCTTCGAATTTGAGACAATATCATGTACGTATTACTGTTTCGGATTTTCCCTGGCTGTAATGAATCATTGACATCCAGTAATTCACTCCCAGTCGCTAACATTCCAATTACAGGCTTTCTCGCAACTGGTACTTCACTATAACCGAATGTAGCAAGAAGAGCTGAAATACCTGGATTAATGTACGATCCTTTCTTTGCAAGAACCGTTCCTTTACGAGCATCTTCACCTTGAAAAGAAATATTGTCGCCCTTTTTGAATGATCGCTTCACTTCCATATAATTGTTGCCATTCTTCTCATATTGACGAGTCAGCTCTAACATAACAACCGCATCACACCCATTCGGAATTTGTGCTCCCGTCATAATTCGAACTGCTTGAAACGGAGCTACTTTCTCATGGAATAGCGATCCTGCACCAATTTCACCCACTACTTCAAATACAATTGGCGTTTCATAACTTGCTAAATTAGTATCTTCTGCTCGAATAGCAAATCCGTCATATGGCGAACGATTAAATGACGGTACATCATGGTCAGCTACTAAATCCTCTGCTAATATACGTCCATAAGCTAATTCAATTGGTAATAGCTCCTTTAAGCCTTTATCAGCAAATCCCATCACTTTACGAACAGCTTCTTCAACCGTAATTGGCACTCTTCTTTCCATTGTTGACACCCTCTCTATTAACCGAATACGCGATAATATAGTTGTTTCGCTTTCGAAATATCATTTGTACCATGAATAAAAACACGACCATCTCGAAAAACAACCACGCGGTAATCATCGAATTGGCAAGATAGTAAATACGGATTCCGATCTACTTTCCCCAGTTTTTGTAATACTTTTTCTATATCATCAAAATTGTATTTCCTATTGTCTACTGTTCTAATTTGAACTGTATTTCTTCCGCATAAAACAGCTGCTTTCGTTTGATTTTCGTATGATAAATAAGGATAAGTTCGATTCAAACCGCATGAGAGACAAGCGTCTGTTTTTATTTTCCCTAATTTTATAAAATGATTTTGATTACTCCATATATCAAACATGAAAAATGTTTTTCTAATTGCTGAGAAATCTTCCACTAAAATTTTGAGTGCTTCTGCCACTTGATATGCTGCGACGATTTGAACAGTCGGGCTAATAATTCCAGCGGTATCACATGTCACACCTGTAACAGGAATATTTTTCAGCATACAATGTAAACACGGTGTCTCTTGCGGAATAATTGTATAACTCATACCATACGATCCAACGCAAGAACCATATACCCAAGGAATATTATGTTTTTGTGATAAATCATTTATTACAAATCGAATATCAAAATTATCTGCTGCATCAATGATTACATCTACATTTTTTAATAGACCTTCCATATTTTCTGAAGTTGCATCCATTACGAAAGCATGTATTTGTACTTCCGAATTAATTTGTTCTAACCGATTTTTTGCAGCAATTGCTTTCGGCATTTTCTCTCTCGCATTTTGTTCAGAGTACAATTGTTGTCTTTGTAAATTACTCCATTCAACGTAGTCACGATCAATAATCGTCAACTTGCCAACACCTGCACGTACGAAACTTTCGGCACTTGCACTTCCTAATGCGCCTGCCCCTACAATTAACACATGTTTATTTCGAATTTTTTCTTGTCCTTTACTCCCAATTGGTTTGAACAACTGTTGTCGTGAATACCGATCAGCCATTACATACCCTTCCTCTCAAGAACTCTATTTCATATTAGAATGTTGTTTCTGATAACAAGCAAAGTAAGCAAAACCAACAAACCCAGCTCCTCCAATTACATTTCCGATAAAAACAGGAACAAAATTTTTAGCCAAATCCATCCACGTTAGATGACCAGCAAAAATAACAGCGGAAATGACAAACATATTTGCTACTACTTGCTGAAATCCAATCACTACAAATGCCATAATTGGAATCCAAATTCCGATGATTTTTCCGACAAAATCACTCGTCCCGTAAGCGAGCCAAAGAGCAAGACAAACGAGCCAATTACAACCAATTGCTAAAATTAAAGTTCTCCCAAATGATTCATGTAACTTCCCTTCCGCTATCGCTACCGTTTTATTTAAATACTCTCCCTCTGTTAATCCGCCAAGATGCCCAAAGCAATACGCAACGAAAATTGCCCCAATAAAATTCATGAGAGTAATCCAAACCCAGTTATTCAGTACGCTTATCAATGTAATTTTCTTTGCATAAAGCGCCATAGACAGTGACATCATATTTCCCGTAATTAATTCTCCTCCTGCTAATACTACGAGCATGAGTCCAACAGGAAATACTGCTCCTCCTAAAACATTCACTAGACTTCCCCAGCGCTCAGGTAAATTCCCTAAAACTCGAATGTTAAGTAAAAAACCTATCGCAATAAACGCTCCTCCTAAAAAACCGAGAATAAGCATCGCTGGCAATGTCTGTCTTACTTTTTGAACACCGGCCTCAATGACAAGCTCAGCAATTTGTTCCGGCTTATGAAATGCCATTACCCATTCCTCCATTTTCTCCAAATAAAAAAGCAGCTTCAAAAAACCTCCTCAAAATAAAGGTTTTTGAATGCTGCTTAATTTCTCTGCACATCTTTTACAGAGATATCAATCATCACTTTTACTATAAAATAGAAAATCCACAACTCTTGTAAATTTTCCATTTTTCACTATGAAGCTAGCTTTATATATTAACCACCGATATGTGACATTTCAATTTTAGGTATTGTTTTCTTATTTGTATGAGTTAAGCGTTCATCTGAATAACGATCTTCCCTATTATTCCATATATCGCGTACTACATCTGTAATGTCCTCATCTGTATGTTCAGAACGAAGCAATTCTCTTAAATCATTTCCTTTAGAAGCAAATAAGCAAGTATATAATTTTCCTTCTGCAGAAATACGAGCTCTCGTACATGATGAGCAAAAAGAATCTGTTACTGATGAAATAATGCCTATTTCCTCATCGCTTCCTATATAACGATACCTAGTAGCCACTTCACCAGAATAATTTGCTTCTATCCGTTCTAACGGCATAACTTGATGAATCGTATCTACTATTTCTTGTTTAGAGACGACCTCTTTTAAATCCCAACCATTATAATTTCCAACATCCATATACTCAATAAAACGAAGAATATGCTTATTTTCCTTAAAATATTGCGCCATCTGCAAAATGTCCTGTTCGTTTTTCCCCTTTTGAACGACCATGTTTATTTTAATTTTCATTCCAACTTCAGCTGCAGCCTGTATTCCTTCCAGAACCCTTTGCACTTTGCTCCTATTACCATTTAAATAGAAAAACCGCTCTTCTTCTAAGGAATCTAAGCTAACTGTTACACGTGATAGTCCCGCCTTATATAAATCAGGAGCAAACTTTTTAAGTAACGATCCATTGGTTGTTAAACCGATATCTTCTACACCATCAATTTTATTAAGGCGCTCAATAAGCTTTGGAAGCCCTCTTCGAAGTAACGGTTCTCCGCCCGTAATCCGTAATTTTCTCACACCTAAAGAAACGAAAATACGTGTTATCCTTTCAATTTCATCAAAAGATAAAATTTTATCATTAGACAAAAACGAGTAATCAGGACCAAATATTTCTTCTGGCATACAATATCGACAGCGAAAATTACAGCGATCAGTAACTGAAATACGTAAATCCTTTAACGGACGTTGCAACTTGTCTAATGTAACTGATTTCATCTTCATTGCCTCACTTTTATTTTATATTTAAAACACGTTCTGGATGGGTATATACATTTAAGGAGTGATTACGAATAAATCCTATTGTCGTAATACCTAAATCTTCCGCTAGTTGCAAAGCTAACTCAGTTGGAGCTGATTTTGATAGTATAATTTCACAACCGATTTTTGCAACTTTCAATAATATTTCCGAAGAAATACGACCACTAAAAACAATGATTTTATCTTTTATAGAAATATCGTTTCTTAAACAATAACCGTAAATTTTGTCTAATGCATTATGCCTACCAATATCCATTCGACTTAAAATAATACCATTCACATCACATAAAGCTGCATTATGAACCCCACCAGTATGATGAAACGTATCCGCAGATTGCTGCATTTCTTTCATTAACCGAAAACAATCCTCTGCAGCAACCTGTACATGGACACCCTTCATTTTTTTTGCACTTAGTGCATCATTTGCAAAAACAAACCCTTGCCTACTCATACCACAACAAGACGTAATATAGCGTTTATTTTGCATTTGTTCATAATACGGATTTACTTTTGTCGTTGTTACATGCACAAATCCTTCTTTCTCCTGCACCCATACACTATCAATATCTTCATACTTCCGAATGATTCCTTCAGACGCTAAGAAGCCTATTACCATATCTTCTATATATTCTGGAGTACTAACCATTGTAACAAACTCCTGTCCGTTCATTTTAATGGTGACAGGAAACTCTGTTACAATGCTGTCCTCTATATGTTTAAATGCTCCTTGTTCATAACGAAAGATTTCTCTTTCTACCTGTATCGGTTTCACGATCAGTATCCTTCTCTCACGTTATATTTTTATCAAAAACAAATACAGAAACTGCAATATCTTCTTCTACTTTCATATCTGAAAACAAATTCACTAATTTCGCTCCAACAAGTTCCTCCAAATGTTCACGTGAATTCACAGCATACACCTCTTGAATCATTTTCGTTCTAGCCATATGAACCATTTCCGCACCGTCCATCGTACTTGAAATAAATTTTTCAGTAGGTGTTAAGTTTCCATAAAGAGTTGCTATAGCCATATTTTCTGCAAAAACAGTATGAATTCGTTCTGGTCCTTTTCCGAAAAGTTCTTTTCGAAGTTTTCGTATCATATCATTAAATTCATGTACTTTTTTTGACATACAATCATACCTCCCAAAAGCCTCATTTTACTTTATTATATATTTTACCAAAATGAGCCTTCCGCCCAAACTATTTCGTACAAATATTTAGGCGGAAAGGTTCACTTCATGAAGTTTATTCGTCTTTTAACCCTTTCCCCATACCTTTTAAGAAATGAAGCCCAAACCCGATAGCACGGTTAATATCTGGGTCTTTCAATACTTTCATAAGATCGAATACCCCTACTTTTTTATTACTTTCTAGATGTTCATTACCTTCTTCTAGCCCGACTAATAAACTACCTATAAGCTTTTTCGTAAGTTCTGGGTCAAGTTCAGTTAACGCCCCTGCAGCACCCATCATATTATTAATTAAATTTGTAACAGGCTCACGAGTTACTTGACCTAGAACGATCTTTGCAATTGGTTCTTTCGCTTTCAGCATAGAATTTGCAGCTTCTAGCATTCCAATGTCATTTAATTCCCCTACTATATTAAACATCTGATTTAGAGCTTCTTCATTATTAGTTAAAAGCTCCTTTAAATCATCTAATTTTTGCTGTTTTATTTCTTCCTCAGTTAATTCTTGTTTTTGAATCATTTTTATAGGTGCAGCCATAGTTTTCTCCTCCTACTTATCCGTTAAATGCACATACCCTGGACGTGCCCACTTACGATGTACCTCAATGCCAGCTTGAGGGTGACGTTTTTTATTGCGTGGGTTCGCTTTTGGCATCGGATTTTCGCCATCAACTTCTAACACTTCCATACGCACTTTCGTTTGTTTATACGCAGGTGTATTCGTACGTACATCCACAGCAGGACCTGTTAAGAAATTAATTGCCGTTTCGTTATCTGTAGAGTTCATCGGTAAATATAACTCATTCGCTTTTACACGATCTGTAACGAGTGCACGTAATTTTAATGCTCCAAAAGGAGAGACAAGACGAACTAACGAACCTGTTTTTACGCCACGTTCTTTTGCAAGGTCTGGAGAGATTTCAACGAAAACACCAGGTACTTTCGTTTGAATACCTGTTGATTTATTTGTCATATTCCCTTCATGGAAATGCTCAAGCATACGACCGTTGTTAATGTGAAGGTCGAACTCAGCTGGAAATTCAGCTGGACGTACCCAGTCAGCAATCGCAAAACGAGCTTTTTTATCTGGGAAGTTAAATCCATCTTGGAACAGAAGTGGTGTATTTGTTCCATCAAAATTTCCCCAATGGAAACTGTTCCATCCTTCAAGCACTTCATAGTTCGCTTGCGAGAATAATGGTGATAAACTTGCCATTTCAGCAAAGATTTCACTTGGGTGGCTATAATTCCAGTTTGCCCCTAGTTTATTCGCAACCTCCTGGACGATCCACCAGTCTGGTTTCGCGTCTCCTAGCGTAGGAAGAACTTGATATAATCTTTGGACACGGCGCTCTGTATTTGTGAAAGTACCTTCTTTCTCAAGAGATGGCGCTGCTGGTAATACAACATCTGCATATTGAGCAGTTTTAGAAAGGAAAACATCTTGCACAACGAAGAAATCAAGGCTCGACAACACTTCATGTACATGATTTGCATTAGAATCTACAAGAGCCATATCTTCTCCGACAAGATACATTGCTTTCATTTTTCCTTCGTCAATTGCGTGAAGCATTTCAATATTATTAAGACCTGGTTCACTATCAATTTTCACTCCGTAAGCAGTTTCAAATTTCACACGTTCCATTTCGTTAGTAACGTGCTGATATCCTGGAAGCCATCCTGGTAAAGTACCCATATCACAAGCACCTTGTACGTTATTGTGACCTCGAAGTGGGTATGCACCTGCTCCTGGACGACGATAGTTCCCTGTTGCAAGAAGTAAGTTTGAAATTGCAGCGGAAGTATCAGAACCACCTGTATTTTGCGTTACCCCCATACCCCAAAGGATACATGTACCATCTGCATCACGAATCATTTCAGCCATTTGAATAAGTGTTTCTTTTGAAATACCTGTTACTTCTTCTGCATATTCAAGTGTATATTCTTCTAGGCTCTCTTTGAAATCTTCAAAGAAGTTTACATTCTCATTAATAAATTCCTGATCATGCCAACCTTGATCGATCATATATTTCGTAACAGCCATTAACCATACTTGATCTGTTCCTTGTTTTGGACTAATAAAGACATCTGATCGCTCTGCCATTTCGGTTTTACGAAGATCAGCTACAATTAACTTTTGTCCGTGTAATTTATGTGCACGTTTAATACGTGTAGCTAGAACAGGATGACCTTCTGTCGGATTACATCCCACAATAATAACAAGACCAGATTGCGCAATATCTTTAATCGTTCCGGCATCACCGCCCATACCAATTGTACGGAACAAACCATCCGTTGCTGGTGATTGGCAATAACGTGAGCAGTTATCAATATTATTCGTTCCAAATACTTGTCGAGCTAATTTTTGAATTACATAATTGTCTTCATTTGTAATTTTAGAGGAAGAAATAAATCCAATAGAACCTTTACCGTACTCTTCTTTAATAGCGCCTAATTTATTTGCAACTACATTCAGTGCTTCTTCCCATGTAGATTCAACAAAGGTTCCATTTTTACGAATTAAAGGTTTTGTTATTCGTTCTTTAGAATTTACGAAATCCCAACCAAATTTCCCTTTTACACAAGTGGAAATTGCGTTAACTGGTGCATCTGAAGATGGCTGTACTTTAAGGATTTTACGCCCCTTCGTCCACACTTCAAACGAACAACCTACACCACAAAATGTACATACTGTTTTCGTTTTCTTCGTACGAGTATCACGCATGGCCGCTTCCACTTCTGATACCGCAAAAATACCGCTATACCCAGGCTCAACTTCTTTAATTAAATCTACCATCGGTTCAAGAATATCTGGTTTTAATCCCGTCATAAATCCAGCTTCACCGAGCATCGTTTTCTCCATTAAAGCGTTACAAGGACAAATCGTTACACATTGACCACAGCTAACGCATGAAGAATCATTAATATTTACTCCTTCATCCCAAATAACTCGTGGGCGTTCCGCTTCCCAGTCTATCGATAACGTTTCATTTACTTGTAAGTTTTGACACACCTCAACGCATTGACCGCATGCAATACATTGATTAGGATCATAGCGATAAAACGGATGCGTCATATCAACTTCACTTACATCTACTTTCGGTTCATACGGATATTTTTGATGTTCGATTTCCATTAATTCTGCTGTATTATGCAGTTTACAGTTCCCATTGTTGTTGTCACATACTGTACAGTATAATAAATGATTTTCTAGTAACCGATCCATCGCCTCTGTTTGTGCTTCTTTTGCGCGAACAGAAGCACGTTCAATGTTCATACCTTCCGTTGCTATCGTCGAACAAGAACGCATTAACTTTCCGTCAACTTCTACAATACAAGTGTCACATGTTTGAATAGGATCTACTTCTGGCACGTAACAAATTTGCGGATGTTCAATCCCGTTCTCATTAATAACACCCAATATCGTCGAACCAGGCTCCGCTGTATACTTTTTTCCGTCAATTGTAATATGAACCATGTTGTCATTCATGGTCTTTCCCCCTTTTTGAGAATAAAAAAACTCCACCACGAAAATATACGCACCACATTTTTGGCACGCTATCATCATGGTGGAGTAGTTTATTAGCACATCTTGCTAAAATACCAATCCATTTATTCATAAATAAAACGATAGATTCATAACAGGTCATATCACGATTCCATCTTTAACACTATAATTATAGCGTTAAAGTTAAAAATATACAATATAAAATTTAAACTACGCATATGTCAGCTTGTAACTATCCATAATAACCCATATAAAACATAACAAGGAGTAAGCGAACAAATGGGGTCTTTTAATAAATGGATTCGTGGTGAAAAATCTTTTTCTACCAAAGAGCAAGCTAATCACACATTAAATAAATCTATCTCTTCTTCCCTTTCCCTTAATTTAAAGCACTTGTCCAAACTGTTTAGCGGTATTCCAGAATTAATAACACGCACTTTTCCATTAAAAAACGGACAGGAAGCTGCACTTATATATATGGAAGGACTTGTAGACAAAACTGTTATTAACGTAAACATTCTTCGTCCTCTCTTATTTAAAGAGTGGAATGAAGACGATTTTTGGGAAGCCTCTGTTTCTATCGGAAATATTAAAAAAGTTCAACAGTGGACAGACATTGAACAATCTCTTTTACACGGCAAAAGTATTTTATTTATAAACGGGCAACTATCCGCTTTAGAGCTTGATACGCAAGCGGCACCAAAAAGGAGCATTGAAGAACCTACAACAGAGAGCTCCATAAAAAGCTCACACGAAGGATTTAATGAAGTAGCGAGCGACAGCCTTGCACTTATTCGTCGATATATTCCAAATCGCGAATTGAAAGTGAAGGAATTCACTGTTGGTGAACGAGCTACTTCAAAGGTTTTTTTGCTTTATCTAGCAGATGTTGCGAACGAAAATGTCGTAAAAGAAATGGCATCCCGTATCGAGTCAGTAAAAGTTGATGCGATTCTTACTACTGGTGAATTAGAGGGATTTGTTGAAGATAATTCCTTTACTCTCTTTCCGCAATTATCAATAACTGAACGTCCTGACACAACAGCACATCATATTCTAGATGGGCGAATTGCCGTTATTGTAGATCGCTCACCAGGCGTATTAATAGGACCTATGACCTTTTCATCCTTTTTTCAGACGATAGATGATTACAGCTTCAGACCTATGATTCCATCTTTTATACGACTCCTTCGTTTCACTGGACTATTTATTGCAATATTTGCTCCTGCTCTTTATATTGCTATGATTTCCTTTCATTATGAAGTAATTCCACTTAAATTATTGTTAACAATTGGAGAATCTCGAGCCAAAATTCCTTTTCCGCCTATATTAGAAGCACTTTTGATGGAATTAGTACTTGAAATGCTACGCGAAGCTGCAGTTCGACTTCCCGGTCCCGTCGGACAAACAATTGGCGTCGTAGGAGGGATTGTTATTGGACAAGCTGCAGTTCAAGCAGGAATCGTAAGTAATGTTATGGTTATCGTCGTATCTATTACCGCAGTCGCTTCTTTTATCATTCCCAATCTGGAAATGTCAGCAGGAGTTCGGATTCTTCGCTTTCCAATGATGATAATCGCTTCTTTATTCGGAGTCATTGGAATTATGGTTGGAATGTCAGTTATCATCATCCATATTCTTTCTATGGACTCACTTGGTGTTCCTTACGGTAGTCCTTTTTCTCCATCATTTGCTACGGATTTAAAAGACGTTCTTGTGCGTTTGCCATGGAAACTAATGAAGAAACGACCACTATCCCTTAACTTAAAACAAGAAAATCGACAACCGGATATAGAAGAAAAGGAGGAAGATAAGTGACAAAGCGTGTAAAGAGGGAGATTAGTTTATTTCAATACATTTTAACGATTAGTGGTGTTCAAGTAGGATTCGGTGTACTTACACTGCCACGTGAAGTGGCCCAAGGGGCGAATACAGATGGCTGGATGTCTATTATTATAGGATGCGCTATCACTACTTTAGTCAGTCTATGTATTGTAAAAATCATGGAGAAGCATCCTGGTTACCATTTACTTGATGTGCTAACTCGTTATCTTGGAAAATGGTTAGGAAGAGTAGGAATGATTTTTTGGATTTTATATGCTGTTCTTGCAGCGGTTTCTTTAATTTTTTCCCTCTTATACGTTATTCACATTTGGATTTTGCCTAGATCTCCAATGTTTTTAATCATGATGCTATTATCTATTCCAATGGTAATGCTCGCATGTAAAGGTGTTCTTATTATTAGCCGCTATGCTGTTTTTACTGTCTTATTTACACTCTGGATGCCATTACTATTATTTATCCCACTTAAAGATGGGCATTGGATCTATCTTCTTCCTCTCCTTAAAGAGGGATGGATACCAGTTTTCAACACAGTAAAATCAACTATTATTGCCTTTCTCGGATTTGAGTTTGCATTCGTCCTTTATCCTTACCTCAGTAATAAATCATCTGCAAAAAAAGGGATTGTTATTGCAAATATGATTACTTTATTCGTTTACCTGCAAGTGACGTTCGTTTCTTTCCTTTATTTTAGCCCAGATGGTATAACTAAGTTTTTATGGCCTACCCTTTCTCTCGTTACACCATTTCACTTCTCATTTCTTGAGCGATTTGAAATTATCTTTTTGTCATTTTATCTCTTTATTATTTTTGATTCTTGCATTCCTTATATTTTTACTGCTTCAGATGGAATCAATCAATTACTTAACAAAAAAAGGAGTTCATTACCTATTTATGGTTTATTATTCGGGTGTATCTTCATCTTATTCTTTTATATCCCTTCCTCTTACCAAATAAGTGCGTTGCGAGAATTTTGGGGAACTGCAAGTTATTTTATCGTTTTTCTATTCCCGGTCGTATTTCTCTTATACATGACACTTTATCAGCATTGGAAAAGGAGCAGAGTTTAAATGAGGCGCTTTATTCATTTCACTATACTTTACTTTCTCATAACCTTTTTAACAGGCTGTGGAGATCGACTCGACTTAGAAAAACAATCGATTTCATTAATTTACGGCTTTGATGCAAAAGCAAAAGGAAAATTAATTGTGTACCACGTAAATCCTATTTTTAATGAAGACGTAGAAAAAAAGTACGAAACACATGAAGCGAAAGTACGTACACCTCGAGAAGCAAAAGCAACGTTTAATAGTTCAAGTGGCGGTTTAGTATCTACAGAAAAGTTACAGCTCATTTTATTTAGCACAAATTTTTTAAAACAAGAAGGGGCTATGCCTTACCTTGATGTTTGGTATCGTGATCCTAAAAACACTGGAAACATGCGCATGGTTGCAGTAGACGGTCCAATTTCTTCAGTTATATATAATAACTTTAAAGATAAGCCTGCCCTTCCCGAGTATTTAACAGATTTAATTAATACGAACAAACTGTACAATCGGACCGTTTTTACGACATTCCATGAATTTCACAGGCAAACGTTTAATAAAGGTATAACACCTGCTATTTCAGAAATAAAAAAAGGTAAAAAGGATGTTATCGTTACTGGTTCCGCGCTATTAACTTCTCGCGGAATTTATAAAATGTCATTAAATCGTTATGAAAGCGCCCTTCTTCTTTTGTTACAAAAGAAAGCGAATACACCGGTTTCGCTTACATTGAAAATCCCTTCTACTTCAGTTGAAAGTAATAGTGATTTAAAAGATACCGATGGCGGCGATTTCGTAACAATAAATGTTCTTAGCATGGATCGTGATATCCATACAGATTATAGCGATAACCACTTCAAATTTCATGTTAAAATGGATTTGAAAATTGCTGTCTCTGAACTTACATTCAATATGGATATAGACAAAGATAGAAAGAAATTAACTTCTCTTATTACAAAACAACTAAACAAAGATTTGAACGATTTAATCCACAACATTCAAAAACAGCAACTTGATCCATTCGGATTTGGTGATTATGCGAGAGCGTTTCAATATAAAGAATGGAAACAAGTCGAAGTTGATTGGCCGAGTGCCTTTTCAAAAGCTAATGTGAAAGTGGCACCAACTATTAAAATTTTAGAAAATGGGATTATTAAATAGAAAAAACACGCTACTTGTTCTTATATGAATAAGTAGCGTGTTTTCATTTCCATTACAAGTATTATTTCAATGGACTATACTTTATTTCTATTTCTAACATTACTATGTTTTTTAGCATATACAAAATATATGAAAACCCCTATTATAATCCATGCCACAAAACTAATTAAAGTAAGCTTAGAAAGGTTCAATGCCAAATATATACAACTTACTATTGAAACGATAGGTAAAAAAGGTACTAGAGGGGCACGGAATGGCCTCTTCATATTAGGATGTGTCTTTCTTAATACAATGACAGCTATAGATACAAACACAAATGCTGTTATCGTTCCCATATTCACTAAATTAGCTAATAAATTCAAATCCACTAATCCCGCTAATAAAGCTGCTAGTATACCTGTAACCCACGTATTAAAAAATGGAGTTTGTAAACGTTTATGGACACTTGAAAGTCTTTTTGGTAACAGTCCATCTCGACTCATCGAGTAAGATACACGAACAAATGCAAACATAGCTACTAACAGAACTGTTGTTAGCCCTGCTATCGCTCCCACCGATAACAACCCAGCAATTCTATCTTCTCCTACAGTGCGCAACGCATATGCAACCGGATCAGCAACATTTAATTCCGTAAACGGAACCATTCCAGTTAGCACGAATGAAACACCTACATATAGAACGGTACAAATGAACAAGGAAACAAGTAGCCCAATTGGCACGTTACGTTGTGGACGCTTCACTTCCTCTGCGGCTGTTGCAACTGCATCAAATCCTAAAAAAGCAAAAAATACAGTAGCAGCGCCCCCTACCACACCGTGAAAACCAAACGGTAGAAACGGTTGCCAATTCTCTGGTCTTACATATTGTGTCCCTACAACAATAAATCCTACAATAACAGCCAGTTTAATAATAACCATTATATTATTAATTCGTGCACTTTCTTTTGCACCACGGCTTAATAAAAATGTAACAACTAAAATAATAAGAACTGCTGGTAAATCAATGATTCCACCCTTCCCCATTCCTGGTGCCGAAGCAAAAACCGTAGGAATGTGAATATTAAAACCTAGTAGCAATGACTGAAAATATGCTGACCAGCCTGCTGCAACCGCAGAAGTCGCTAATAAATACTCCAGCATAACACACCAGCCAACTATAAATGCAAAAATCTCACCTAGTGTCATATATGTATATGAATATACACTTCCCGAAACTGGAACTGTAGATGCAAATTCAGCATAACAGAAAGCTACACATGCACATATAATTGCCGCTAATACAAAAGATAATACAATCGCCGGACCAGCATGTTTCGCTGCTACAATACCAGTTAATACGAAAATACCTGTACCAATAATTGCTCCAATACCTAAAAGAGTTAAATCAATCGCTCCTAAAGTTTGATTCAATACTTTTTTCTTTTCTTCATCCATTGCTTTCTTTATGAAAAGACTCATTCTTTGAAACCTCTTTTTCAAGTTTATCTCTTACTTGTTACATTCTTTATTACTGTTCTATTTTAAAAATAAAAATATACATAGTTCACTTCCCCTATAGACTTAGTAACCCGTCTCAATAAAAACAGAAAAATCAATCTCTTTATACCGTATTGAATTTTCAAAATATTAACCATACCAAAAAACCATTAAGAATGCTGATTGAATTTATCATACAATTAATTATATTGTCAATAATAAATCACTCAAAAATAATCGGCTGATTATGTATCAAATGTTATTTTTATACATAATTATTTTCTCAAAAACATTGTTGTTTTCCACCTTAATATTCATATGCATTTTATTACATTGATTTTCATACAATTTTCATTACATACAATGTAATGAAAATCATAATAACCTCAAATGAATTATTATTCAAAAATAATAATTCATTTGAGGTTATGTCACCATTTTAATACTAACAAAAAAGTGCAGATTTTCATCTGCACTTTTTTTTATTCTTCCACTTCAGCTTCTGCACTACTATTTTCAAGATGCTCCTTCTGAGCTTCCTCTTGCAACTCTGCTGAAATCATCCCATAATAAAGTTCCGGATATAACCCAAATATTTGATATACACTTCCTAAAAACGGCATCAGAATCCCTCTTTTCTAAAGTTGTATTGCCACTTTTAAGGATTCCCTTTTCATTCATTATACATTCGTTTTTGGCGTTTCTTCTTCATCTTGAACACTTAATAAATTTTGCCATTTTTTATACGGAGCGCTATTTGGATCTACATATCCTTTTGCATGCGAGCGATCCCACAATTGTTTAATAAACATTTCTTTCTCTTTCTTTGCCACCATATCGGCACCTGTACCGTAATAGTTCTGGAAATACAACTCGATTTCATCGAGGAATAGTCTTAATAATTCATCTGATGTTTCTTCTAATGTCGGATCATACTTCGCTTCACGGTCATACATTAAAATCATATCTAAAAGATTGTGGACATGTTCTTTTCTAAGCCATCTTACATCTTGGGCTCCTAATACGAACGGATGTGTATATAAATGTCCACCTTGTATCATCGCCTTTTCTTGCTCTTCTTCAAATCGTGACAAGATGTTTTCATAAATAAACGGATTATGAAGCAATGCTCTGTGTAATTTATAACTTTCGCTTGAAATATTTTTCCCCATCGACTGAATTAAAAAGCTACGTCCTACACCGTTATATTGATACACAAATTGTCCATCAACAGCAACTAAACTAATCCAGCGATACATATATGCGTATAGTAATGCACGATTACATTTATCATAATCTAATTTTGTTTGAGTCGCGTTTAAATCTGGCATAAAGGCTGGTAAGTGCCAATACTTATCTAAATGCGGCGTTAAACTAGATTTTTTACTATTTAATTTATTTACACGGCGATAATACGATTGGAAATAGTCACCTTTATCATTCATAAATCCGTTTGAAATATGTCCTGATGATAATTTAGGAAAATCTTGCAGCGATAAGCCGTAATGCGCTCGATAACAGATTACTTCAAATGGCGAAAAGGCTTCATGTACTGTATCTTTTTCTTTAAACATTTCTTGAATTAATTCCTCTTGCAGCTCTTTCTTTAAAGAAGGATGTATACCCCAATATTGTAATTCCCTATGATGAGCAACTTTCGGAACGAATGGACTCGCTAAATGGAACAGGTCTTCAATTTTTTCACGAACGTATTCATCGCGATCACGTTTCTTATAATCTGCTTCTTTTCGCAACGCTTCAATGATATTCAGTTCTAATTTATCACGATAGCGTACTTGCAGTTCGTCATAACAATAGCTCAGTATATGTTCTCGGTAGAAATCCTCTACCTTTTTCGACTGAATCTCTTCTGTTTTCGCATCACGACAATATTCCCCGTACAAACTCATATAAATTTCCGCTGATATATCTTTCGGTAGTACACCTAAATTTAAATGTTGCTGCATATCTTGCCATATCTTTTCTTGCAGCTGTTCTTCAGCTAATACATATACATTCGTCGGGTTTGTTTTCCCTTCAAATTCCTTACTGCGCTTTTGGATTTCAAACAGTAAATTTTCACGTGTTTCATGTAAATTATCAAAAAATCTTTCCCAATATTGAATCATTTTATTAACTGCTTGATATAGCGATTGATATACAAGTTCTAATAGCATTTCTTTTCGATATTCATTTAATTTGTGTACATATTGCGTTATAATGTCTTCAAATTCTCTTTTGAATAAACGTTGCTGATTATTAATCATTTTTCCAAACCAGCCTTGTTGTTGAGCAATTTCTACTCGGCGTACAGCCGTTACCGTTCCATCGATATTACCCACATTAAATTTTTTATCGTAGTTTTGAATTACATTTCGCTTTTGTTCATTATTTTCATGTAGTCGATTCATTTTTTCCACTAACTGCTTTCGAATTTCATATAACATAAAACGTGCTGCTACTGGGTGAACTGGATCTGTTTTCTTTAAAAACCATGTATTTAATTGATAGGACTGCCCTTCAGAACCACTTGGTGAAAAGCGGTCTGATTCAATCATGTCATATAAAAGTGTCGTTACATGTTCATGTACACGGCTCGGAATCGCATACGCATATAAACGAACCGCATGATCCACTCTTGCCACTTCACCTTTCATTTGTTCCATCATTTTCAGTTTCGCAGCTGAAATTTTACACTCATGTTGCAGACGATTTAATTCCTCATCTTTTTGCACCGTTCGTTGTACATAACTTTCTACAGCTTCTAAAAACAGTTTTGATTTCGCAACTCCGAGCTTACCACCCTCTGCTCCTTCACGTGTTTCATTGTACATTTGTCTATAGAAAATATGAGCTTGCTCTGGACGGGTAGCAAGATGTTCCAAGTCCTCTAAATAACTTTTACCTCTCTCCGGCTTTTCACGCTGCATCCCACGTTTTACATCTTGGTCATATCTTTGCTTCTTCTCTTGAAACAGTTGATCTAAATGAAGCCACGATTCATCTAAACCTTGCACAGCCCATTTTAAAGCACAATATTTTAACACATGCTCATACGGATAAATGAGTTTTGCCGTTCCTGCCCCGCAATATCGTCCTTTTCCGCTTGATTCTGCTAATTGCTGAATTTGATTGTCTTCTTGTGCAAAATGACTTGTGGACATCGGGCTAAATAACTGTAAATAAATTGTATTTGCCATCTGTTCCATATAATCTGATAAATTGTGTAAATGGTGTCCATGTAGGTTTTCATAATCGTATAAGAAACAATAATTGTACGGTAAATGATGTTGTTTAATTGTATGATTCGTTCTTCCGTCTTCATCTACTTGATCAGGGCGATACTCTAATTCAATTGTTACACCGCCGCGTTTTGATAATTCTCCAGTAGAACCGAGCGTAATAGCATGTAATTCTTTTAACGATGCATAGCCATTTGCTTGCACCGTTTCAAATTCTTTCGCGCTAACTGTTCTCGTCTTTACTAAAACATCCGGCATTAAAAACGCACCGCGTATTAAAATGTTATGATGCTGCAATTTCTTCCGAAGCATTTCACGTAAATATAATGCAATTTGCAGAAACATCCCTGAACCTGTTCCGCCTGCTAGTGATGTTACTATAATGACACGCACACCATATTCCGTTTGATCACTTGTAACCGGAAAAATTTTCTCGATTTCTTGCCAAAAAGACGTCAATTTATCTTCTTTCATCGCAGCACGTAACGCTAAACGTGAAATAACGCGTAACTGTCCTGCTCCTTCTGTTAATGGCTTATCAAGTATAGTCGGATCCATCGGAAACCACTCTGGGATCGTTGGATCTCCTGCAATATACTCCCTAGGCGTTTTACTAGAACTTGTTTGTGTCTTAAACTTTCGAATATGATCAAATTTACTTAATGTATTCACATCTGTATCAAATACGTGCATTGCTACCTTTTTTCGGCGCTCTTCAGGCAGTTTTTCATATATTTGATGCGTCACAGTACTACCGATTCCACCTAAACCAATTAATATTGTTGGAACTTGTAATGTCATGTGAACCACCTTCCTATTCTTGCTTGTTTGAAAAAAGGGAAAGAGAATGAATACTCCATCCCCTTCTTATCCCTACCTACTATTCACATTCGTACTTGTAAATCTCCTTACCATATCCTCTATCAATTAGTAAAAGTTCATTTGGATATAGTGTCTTATGTTCCATTCCTACTTCATCCTCTGTTATAAACATTCCATCAATAATCATTCCAACTACTTGTGATTCTTTCGCTACAAAGACAGATTTCGAACCTTTCTTCGCTATAAATGTAACGGATTGCACAGTTTTTCTTTCTGCTCTAAATGGGATCCCAAAATAATGGTTCCACCATTTATTTCGAAGTAATTCTGGTTCAGATTGATATAGCCAATCTTTCGCTACCTCTTGATCCCATTCATAATACAGTAGTGCTTTCCGGTGAAATCTTGGCCGAACAATCCATCCTAAAACAATGATTCCTACTACTAACAGTAATAAAGTGATAGGAATGACAAACTTAAAAATAAGCGCATATTTTTCATAAAACGGAGCATCTTGAATATGGAATGTTATGTTTTTCTTTACTTCTTGTAACTTTGAATCCTGCATTACGATGGTAGCTTCTACGGTGCCGGTATCTGTAAAATTAAATGTGTCGGAGTAATAGGGACGAGGATAAACATAGATTTGATTTCCATGTTGCTTTATTTCATAGTTGATTGATTGTTTAGATGTGATACCAGTAGATTTTAATAGTTTCTTTACAGCCTCTTCTGTCATCGGCTTACCATCTAACTGTGGTTGTATAATAAACGGTTTACTATTCTCTAAATTTGTCACTTTTTCTTCATAATCTTTTGTAACAGTTTGAAGTGATAATTTCGGTTTCTCAGCTGTTTCAATTTTAAATTCTTTCGTCTGTCTATAAAACCCCTTTATATTCATATGAACTTTCCCGCGTACTAACCCTTTACCAAGCTTCGTTTCGTAATAAAACACATGCCTTTTATCGTTCCACTTCATTGCATATTGTTTTCCGTCTATTTCTACTTCTGCCTGAAAGTAAGAAGACTGAACTGGCAACTCCGTAGGCCTTGCTTCAATAACAGCTGTCACACCTTCATACATTTCCTCAACATTTTTTCTATCCTTATCCTCTTTATCATAAGTAGAAACAGTATAATTAAGTGCCGGTTCGACTAGTACTTGTAACCCTTCTTTCTCAATATCTCGGTCCACTTCTATCGTATAAGTTCCTGGTTTAATAACTTCCTCATTTTCCGTACTTATATGAACTATATTTCCGAACAACTTTGCTTCTCCTGGTGCATGTATGGAAAAAGAAGATTGTAATTGTAATGGTTTAGAAATTTGTGTGACCTGATAATCGGGCAGAGAAGGCGATTGTCGTACAAGCGTCATACGCTTTAACGGAAACGGTGTTGTAATCTCTACTCTTTTCCCCACTACTTTCGTTTTTACAATCGATTCAACAGAGGAGAATGGATCACGATTTGCAACTAATGCTGCCACTTGATTTACACTTTTTACAATGCCATCTTCTCCGCTTGACGGCATCGTAACACCATTTATCTCTTTCTTCCATATTTCCTTGAACGTATTTAGTTGTTCTTTTTCTTGTTGTCCTAAATCTTCTTCCATCGTAATTAAGACTGGATGTAACGATATCTTTTTTGCATCCATTTCTTTCTTAAACTGGGCTAATTTCTGCAAAATTTGTTCTTTTCCGCCAACCTTATCTTTCTCTAAATCATTAAATGCCCCGTCAGTTAATACAATAAGCCAAAATTCACGTTTTCCATCTATATCTGCTTCCTTTTTTATAGATTGCATCGCCGTTTCTACCGCGCTAAATGGAGTATTTAAATACGTTTTCCATGCTCCAATTCCCTCAATTTCTGTTTGCCTTTTATCCTTCGTTAACGAAATGTTTAATGGCTCATTCGGCTTACTCATTGGAACGTAAGAAAATTTATCTTTTTCATCCAATAGCGCAACTAAACTTTGCAAAGCATAATTGGCATATTTCCAGCGATCGTTATTTCTCATGCTGCCCGAATCGTCATATACAAGTGAAACGACCCTTTCCTTTGCCTCCTCTCCTTTTGCAAAAGCTGATAAAGGTAAACATATAAATAGAAACAACATGAACGTGGCACAAATTCGGATTTTCATGATGAGGCTTCGCCACCTTTGTAGACAAATTCCTATGTTTAAATTTATGAGAGGAAACAAGATATATGACTTGTATTTTAGGACAACGAACCCAGCATAATTTTATTATGTAAACAGTTATAAGAACTGAATATTATTCCTTCTAGCGTTTTCTATCCGATACTATAAGTAAAAAAGCCTGTTTAAGCTCCACACTTAAAACAGACTTTTCCTACTTTTTATTTTAAAAACACATAACAAAAAGTTTGATTTTTGACTTAACACATCACTTCTATTGTAAATCCACCAGGTGCTTCAACGTAAAACGTATACGCATGGACATGCTTAGGAGGCTCGACCAAAAATCCATCTTCCTTCAATCTTTCATTTATCTTATCTACTTGTTCTTCACTTTCTTGTGGAAATCCTACGTGAAATGTTCTTGGATACTGAACTTCTTTTCCTTTCATTAAAGTTAGTATAAATCCATCATTATCACGCATAACTGCAAAGGCATTCCCTCTTGTTCCACTACAAGTTAGACCAAAATACTTCTCTAAAAACCCTCTAGCTGCTGTTACATCTGTAACTGTTAAATTAAGATGTTTAATTCCCAATCCTTCACCTTCTTTCTCAATTTTCTAACATTTTATCATACAAATAAAAAACACGCCTTCCACAGCGTGTTTCATTGCTTTACATACACTTCAACAATCGGATTCTCTTTATTATCCGCATGCAAGCGTATATTCTCTTCACTTGTATTATAAATACTAGCTAATAATATTATCGTTAACACATTAGGTGTCTTCGCATCACTTCCGTATTTTCTCTCAAGCGCTTCCTTATATTCAAAATCTAAATCCCCCTGCACATATGTATACACTTCAAAACCATCTTCTAAATTGCAAACTACTGTATCAATAATATCTGTCCCTACTTGCTTCTTCATTTCCTCTCGTAACGCTTCAATAAAATCTTCCCATGGTACTTCGTATGTCTGAAACTGATCTGTAGATTTCATGCCTTTTCCTCCTTATATATCCTCTTCTTATATTTCCCCTTTCCTATAACAATTATGATAGATAGGGCATTCGTACAAGCCGCACTTGTCCCCCTTACATATCGTATTACTGTAATGCGGAAGGAGGAAAGAATATGCATAGACAAAAATGTTATGATACATGCCAACGTTATTTCGGAAAAGTTGTTCGGATTGAAGACCGTGATGGCCGTATACATTTAGGTAAAATAATCGATGTGACACAAAACTCTGTATGGATCGAACCGGTGCAACAGCGCTCATCTTTTGATTCAGGGTTCGGATACTACGACGCTTATGCAAACGGTGGTTGTGACCTTTGTGGAGGCCTTAGCAGGTGTGATAGTTGTGGATTCGGATGCGTTGGTGGATTCAGCAGCTGCGGATGTGGTGGTCGTGGTTGTAGTAGTTGTGGTTGCGGCGGCTGGGGAGGCGGCGGTTGTGGCTGGGGTGTTGAACTCGGATTTGGTTTCATCTTCGGAATTACATTAGCTGCATTATTTTTCATTTAACATAGTAAAGAGTTGGCTACCTTTAGCCAACTCTTTTTCTTTATTTTTCACATATAAAAATACGATGCCCTAAAATGTGTTGGTACATAAGCCGTACATTTTCATGCTGTGCCCACGCCTCATATAACTCATTCGGAATATGTGAGGATACATTCCATTCTGGCTCTTCTACATAGCCAGAGATTGTTTCTGCAATCGTGCCACCACCCGCAATTGTAATTCTTTTAAAATTTGCTTTCTGAAATAATTGTACCCACTCATTCTCAGTTAACAGTTCTTTCATGCCATATAATTGGGCGATTTTTTCTTCCTCACCCTTATCAATGTGCCTATCAATAATCATTTCAATGACAACAAGCTTACCGTCCTGCTGTAATACACGATAACACTCCGAGATAACCCTTTCTTTGTCTGTAAAAGCGATGATTGATTCTCCAAGTACGAACTCAAATGAGTTATTCAAACACGGTAAATGCTCTACATTTCCTTCAATTAATTGTATATCTAACCCTTCAAACAACCATCTATCTTTTGCCTTTTGAATCATAATTTCATTCTTTTCAACCGTTGTTACTTTATAGCCAAATTCCCTTGTCATATACGCCGCTGTTTTCCCCGTACCACAACCTATCTCAAGGACATTCGCTCCATATTTAAAAGGCAGTTGTGCTAACAATTGTTTTGTTAACGTAAAGCCACCAGGATGAGCACTTCCTATTCCGTAATAAGCTAGGAAATCGATGTATGTGTTTCGTTTCATGGGATTCTCCCTTTTTTATTTTATATATTCGAGCACGGAAGAAAAGTGCATAGAAAAAAGGGCGTATTGTACGCCCCTCATCTTACTTATCCTCTGTAATATATGCCCATTTATAGCTGTAGTCTCCACCAACCGGATGGTGAACAATACCTTTTACTTTCTGTCTTTGAACGATAGCATCACCACGTTGATATAATGGTGCAATTACAGCATCATCAAGTAATATTTTCTCAGCTTTTAGTAAGCTATCCCAACGTTCTTTCGTTTTCGTTAATAGCTCGCCTTTACCTTTTTCTACAATTTCATCATATTTTGGATTTGAATATCCAGTTTGGTTATGAGGACCATTTGTAACGAACATATCAATGAATGTCATTGGATCTAAGTAGTCAGGGCCCCAACCAGCGTAAGATAAATCATAATCTAAATCTGATTCTAATTTTAATTTTTGTTTAAACGGTTGATTTTTCAAGTTCACTGTTAACCCTGGTAAGTTTTTCTCAAGTTCTCCTTTTAAGAATTCTCCTACTTTCTTCGCATTATCGCTATCGTAGTTTAATAGCTCAATCGTTACTTGCTCTTTTCCAAGTTCTTTTTTCGCTTTTTCCCAATGCTCTTTTGCTTTTTTCACATCTGTTTTTAAAATATCTCCATTTTCTTTACGGAAGTCTTTTCCATCTGGACTCTTAGCAAATTCTTTTGGTACTAAGTAATCTGCTGGTGTAGATCCGTCATTTAAAATAACGTTCGTTAAGCCTTTTTTATCATATGCCTTTGCAATCGCTAAACGTAAATCTTTGTTCTTTAATACTGTATCTTGCCCACCACGTTTTTGGTTTAAACGTAAGAAGAACGTTGATGGTGTTTTTTGTGTATAAAAGTCTGGATTTGATTTATATTTGTCAACCATTTCAGATGTAAGTCCCGCACGATCGATTTGTCCGCTTTCATATAAGTTTACACGTGTACCGCTATCTTTTACTACGTTAAAGTTGATTTCATCTAACTTAACTGTTTTATTATCCCAATATTGTGCATTTTTCTTTAATTTCCATCCTTCTTCATGTTTCCAGTCTGTTAATGTAAATGGTCCGTTGTATAACGTTGTATCTGCTTCTAAACCAAATTTTTCACCTTTTTCTTTTACGAATTTTTCATTTAACGGATAGAATGTTCCGAATGAAGTTAATTCTACAAAGTAAGGAACTGGATTTTCTAATTCTACCTCTAATGTGTAATCATCTACAGCTTTTACACCTAACGTATCAAGTGGTGCTTTCCCATCATTAATTGCTTTTGCGTTCTTTAAATCAAACATAATGTATGCATATTCCGCTGCTGTATTTTTATCTACCGCACGTTTCCAAGCAAACACGAAATCCTTCGCTGTTACAGGGTCTCCATTTGACCATTTTGCATTTTTATTTAATGTAAATGTATACTTTTTACCATCATCACTCTTTTTATATGATTCAGCAACTCCTGGTGTTGCTTTATTATCTTTATCAAGTCGATATAAACCTTCCATTACGTTGTTTAAAGCTAGAAACGATACTTGGTCTGTCGCTTTAGCAGAGTCCATAGATGGAATCTCTTGAGACTCTGTTAAATTAAGCACTTGCTTCGCCGCTAGCTTTCCGCCTTCTTTTTCACCGCTTTTTGGTGTTGTGCTTGCCTTCTCTTTATCTCCTGATCCAGAGCAAGCTGTTAATGCCATACTCATTACTAAAACTGGTGCTACGACCGCTGTCAATTTTTTCATCTTTTTTCTCTTCATTTTTTTGTACCCTCCCCAATTATATGTACGATATTAACATTTAGAAATTCTCTACTAACTTTCGTTATCAGAAAATTCTTATTAATTAATATTCTACTGTTTTTTTAAATTTTGTAAAGTATTTTTGTAAATTTTCTAAATATTTATTTTTTTATTATAGTAACTTGTTGTTTTAACTACTATATGAATTATCCCCCGTCTACTATATGTAAACATCTCTCCCCTTATTCCACTCTATTACTACGTTCTATATTTTTCTTATTAGCATGAGGTCTCTTACTATCATCTGTATTACTACTTACTGACCTCTCTAAATTCCTCCGATAGAACCTTCCTAATTACCTACCCGATTCTCAATAGACTAACGAGATTTATTCCCTTATACATACTAAAAAGCATTTCAAAAGCAGCTCAGCCACTTTTGAAATGCTTTCACTTTATTTTTTTCCGCCATCCTCAGTTACATACGCCCACTTAAAGCTATATTCTGGACTGATGTTATGTTTCACAATTCCTTTTACATTCGGTTTCATTACATACGATCTTCCTGTTTGATATAAAGGAACTAACCCTGCATCTTCTTCAAGGAATAATTTTTCAGCTTTCCCTAACGTTTCCCAGCGTTTTTTCGCATCACTCATTAATTCATTACCTGCTTTTCCTACCATTTCATCGTATTTTGGATTTGAATAACTCATTTGGTTGTACGGGCTCTTCGATTCAAACATATCAATAAATGTCATTGGATCCGCATAGTCTGGACTCCAACCTGCATAAGAAATTTCATAATCTTGCGCAGTTTCTAATTTTAATTTTTGTTTGAACGGCTGAATTTTCGTATTAATCGTTACACCTTTTAAATTTTTCTCAATTTGATCTTTTACATAGTCAGCAATCTTTTTCGCAGTTCCATCATCATAGCTTAGCAATTCAATTGTAACTTGATCTTTTCCAAGTTCTTTTTTCGCTTCTTCCCACGCTGCTGCTCCTTTTTTCGGATTATATTTCAGACCATTTTTAAATGTATCTTGATAATCTTTACCATCTGGCCCTGTCGCAAGTCCTTTTGGAACCAATTGATCTGTTGCTTTTGAACCATTATTTAAAATTACATTTGCCAATCCTTTTTTATCAACTGATAATGCAATTGCTTCACGAAGTTTTTTGCTCTTTAAAGGCGTATCTTGTCCGTTACGTTTTTGATTTAAACGTAAGAAGAATGTACTTGATTCCGCATACTCACCATATTCTTCTTTGTTCGATTTATATTTATCTACAAACTCTCCTGATAGTAATGTAAAATCAATTGATCCTGTATCATATAAGTTTACTTTCGTTGCAACCTCTTTTACTACACTATAGTTAATTTCTTCTAATTTCACAGTCTTTTTATCCCAGTACTTATCATTTTTCTTCAGCTGCCAACCTTGTTCATGTTTCCATGAAGACATAACGAATGGACCATTATACACAGTTGTATCTGCTTCTAAACCGTACTTATCACCTTTTTCTTTTACGAATTTTTCATTTAATGGATAGTATGATGGGAATGCTAATAAATTTAAGAAATACGGTACCGGTTTTTCTAATTCTACTTCTAGCGTGTAATCATCTACCGCCTTCGCTCCTAATTCAGTTACAGGTTTTTCTCCTTTATTAATCGCTTCTGCATTTTTAATATAGTAAGCAATAAATGCATATTCTGCTGCAGTATTCTTATCAAGTAAGCGCTTCCACGCAAAAACGAAATCTTTCGCTGTTACAGGATCACCATTTGACCATTTTGCATCTTTTCGCAGTTTAAACGTATACTTTTTACCATCTTCACTTTTCGTACTAGACTCTGCCGCAGCAGGAATTGGCTTATTATCTTTATCAAGGCGATATAGGCCTTCCATCGTGTTCCCTAAAATTTGCGAACCTAATGTATCAGTAGATTTAGAAGTATCCATCGTCGGAATTTCTTGGTTTTCCGTACGATTTAATACTTGTTTCGCTGCATATTTAATATCAGATTTTTTTTCTTCCCCACTATTTGATGTAGTAGTCGTTTTCTTTTCCCCACCTGACCCAGAACATGCTGTCAATGCAACACTCATCGCTAAAACTGGTACTACAACTGCCGTTAACTTTTTCATCTTTTTTCTCTTCATTTTTGTACCCTCCCTAATTATATGTACATTACCAACCCTTGAGAGACCCCTTACTAAAGATTTATTTTTCAGAAAATTATAACTAATGTTATTCTACTCTTTTTTTCGTATTTGTAAATAGTTTTTTAAATATCCTGGTTTTTTTAAATTTAGTAGGATTTATCCCCCATCTACTATATGTACATACTATACACCTTATTCTCCTCTATTTAACCACACTAAAAATTAGTATTTTAAGCTCACAAAAAAAGCATTTAAAAGTAGCTAAGCCACTTTTAAATGCTTTTTCAACTCTATTATTTTTCAGTCACATATGCCCACTTAAAGCTAAATTCTGGACTGATATTATGTTTTACTACTCCCTTTACATTTGGTTGTAAAACATAAGAATCTCCTCGTTGATATAAAGGTACAATCGCTACATCTTCTTCAAGTAATGTTTTTTCAGCTTTTCCTAACTCTTCCCAACGTTTTTTCGCATCGCTCATTAATTCCGTTCCAGCTTTTTTCACCATGCCGTCATATTTAGGGTCAGAGAAGCTCATTTGGTTATGAGAATGTCCAGTCTCAAACATATCTAAGAACGTCATTGGATCTGCATAATCCGGATTCCATCCGCCATACGAAATATCATATTGTTGTTCAGTTTCTAATTTTAGTTTTTGCTTAAATGGTTGAAGTTTAATGTTAACTGTTACACCTTTTAAGTTTTTCTCAATCTGATCTTTAATATATTCGCCAACTTTTTTCGCATTACCAGTATCGTAGTTTAAGAATTCAATTGTAACTTGGTCTTTACCTAGCTCTTTTTTCGCTTCTTCCCAAGCTGCAGCAGCTTTTTTAGCATTTGGTTTTAAACCATTTTTAAACGTTTCTTGGAAGTCTTTACCGTCTGGTCCAGTTGCTAAACCTTTTGGTACTAAGAAGTCAGCTTCTTTTGATCCATCATTTAAAATTACGTTTGCTAAATTCTTTTTATCAACTGATAGTGCAATTGCTTCACGTAACTTTTTACTCTTTAATGGTGTATCTTGTCCATCACGTTTTTGGTTCATACGAATGAAATACGTACTCACTTGTGAATATGTTCCGAATTCATCTTTCTTATTTCTGTATTTATCTACGAACTCTCCAGTTAATAAAGCAAAGTCAACTTGACCGCTATCATATAAATTGATAAGAGTTGCTGGTTCTTTAACAACACTGAAGTTAACTTCTTCAAGTTTTACAGTCTTTTTATCCCAATATTGATCATTTTTCTTTAATTGCCATCCTTGTTCATGCTTCCAATCTTTAAGAACGAACGGTCCATTATAAACTGTTGTATCAGACTCTATACCGAACTTCTCGCCCTTTTCTTTAACGAACTTTTCGTTTAATGGATAATATGATGGGAATGCTACTAAGTTTAAGAAGTACGGTACTGCTTGCTCTAACTCAACTTCAAGCGTAAGATCATCTACTGCTTTTACTCCTAATTCAGTTACAGGTTTTTCTCCTTTATTTACTACTTCTGCATTTTTAATCGGGAATGCGATAAATGCATACTCAGCAGCTGTTTTTGGATCTAATAGACGTTGCCAAGCATATACGAAATCTTTCGCCGTTACTGGATCTCCATTTGACCATTTTGCATCTTTACGTAGTTTAAATGTATATTTTTTACCATCTTCACTTTTCGTGCTAGATTCTGCTGCAGCTGGAATAGGTTTATTATCTTTATCAATACGATATAATCCTTCCATCGTATTCCCTAGCATTTATGAAGATACTGTATCTGTTGATTTAGAAGAATCCATCGTTGGAATCTCTTGGTTTACTGTTCGATTCAACACTTGTTTTGCCGCTAATTTTCCCTCTGACTTGCTATCTCCACTTGAGTTTGTGCTTGTCTTTTTATCTCCGCCTGATGTAGAACATGCTGTTAGTGCCATGCTCATTGCCAAAACCGGTACTACAACTGCTGTTAGTTTTTTCATTTTTTTCTTTTTCATTTTCTGTACCCTCCCTAATTCTAAACGATAGCTATTAAAAAATTTTCTGATAATTCTGTTTTTCTCTATATATTTATCAGACGATTCTTACTAATTCTTATTCTACTAATTTTTTAATTTTTGTAAAGTATTATTATTGAAAATTTTTAAAAAATTATTTTTTTACAGTAATATTCATAAAAATTCCATATGTTGTTCAAACCTTATTTTGCATTCATACACATTCGTTGTTTTAATCACTTCGATCTCATTTACCGCTTGAATACTGGTTAATTATTGCTAATAAATAATGCATATATGTAAAAACATCTTTTCTACAAAAATAAAAAAGCAGACATTTCGTCTGCTTTAATTCTCCTCAATTTGCTTTTCACTTAACCCTAGATGTGTTCTAAGAGTATTACTCAAACTCTGTAGATCTTTTTTATTAGGATTATAATAATATACACGTTTCCCGTTTGGGCCATTAGGTAAGTATAAATCATCACCAGCTAATTGTATTTTTTCAACTGAACCGTTTAAACCGTATTTATAAAAAGATAAAATATCATCCATTACTAAATTTGTTTTAAAATCACCATCAACCGCCTCAACTATTTTTTCTAGCTTCGTAATCGATCCTACACTTTTTAATTTACTTAAAATCGCTTCAATAACAAGTTGTTGGCGCTGTCCTCTCATTGCATCACTATCAATATGGCGCGTTCTTGCTAGTGCAAGTGCTTCTTCCCCATTTAATTTTTGTAATCCTTTTTTCAAATGAATCGCATCAGGTTCATCTTTACTATTTTGCTCCGTAAATTCAACTGGGACATCCACTTCAATACCATCTAACCCATCAACAATTTTAGTAAAGGAACCAAAATTAAATTTCACAAAATAATCAACAGGCACCTGTAACAATTTTTCTACCGCTTCCACAGAAGCTTGCGGTCCTCCATCTTTACCATTTTTAACGAAACCACTTCCATATGCATGGGTTATTTTATCTTTTTTCTTTTCAACTGGAACATATGTATATGTATCACGCGGTATGCTCGTTAATTTCACTGTTTTATCGTCTTTATTAAAAGTCGCTAACAATAATGCATCTGTATGAAATGCACCATTATATTCCTTTTGTCGTTCTTGATTTTCATCAATTCCCATAATTAAAAGTGAAACATGATTTGCAATTGGCTTTACAGATTTCTCACGTAAATTGGATTTTTCGCCTCGTGCTAAATTCAAATTAGATTTTTGTACGAGACTAGAAGTTTTCATATATACATAGGCTCCATAGCCAATTCCACCAAATAGTAATACCGCCAATAGTAAACTTACTATCGTTTTCTTTTTATATTTTTGCTTATTTTTCTCTTCTCTTAAAGATGAATGATTCCCCATTTACTCTCCTCCTGTTTCTATTCACCCAATATGTTTTTCATTTTTTCATATTTAGCGCTATCCTTTTGAAACATACTTTCTTTCAATCCCTTATCTATTTGTATCCATTCAGTCGTAACTGAATATTGAATCAAGCCTTCTTGAAAACTAAGAAATTTCAACATAATCCCTGTATTTTTCTCCACAACCATTTCGAATTTCCCTCTTAAATCTTCAGAGGTGCTAACAGGCACCTCTATGTTGATAACTCCTTCAATTTTGTAACAATCTAATCCAAGATATTTCGTTTCTTTATAATTCCAATCTTTATATCGAATTAACAAATCTGCAAATTCTGATTGAATACTATATTTAGCTAGCCCTACATATTCATCATCATATCTCTTTTTCTCATCTGATTTTCTCACTAACCTTTCCGTAGGATTTAATTTTAATAGTTCATTGTTTCTTCCTTTCGGGTTCCATTTTGTCTCTTTATAGGTATACTTCTCATCATCAAACTCTTTTTTCTTGCCCTCGTTATATATAATTGTTCGTTTTTTCGCTAGTTTATCTTCTTTCGAAGAGATACCTCTTTGTTTCTCCGTATCAATCGCATACTTATATGTTGTAGCAATTCTTGATGAGCTAGAATATTCCTCAAATTGTCCTGAAATATTTTTAAAATAATCAATAGAATCTAGCATTTTTTGATGAATCTTTTCTTTATCTGGATAATGTACATTCGATTTTATTTCTTCTTCATTTTCATAATCAGAAAACGCTTTTTTCTTTACATATTCAAATACTCCACCATTTTGCGCAAAACTTTGTATAGAAAACTCAGACATAGATACCACTGAAAGTATACAAACCGCTGCACTAATTATCATCATATGAATTTTGTAACTCTTCTTTTTTACCTTAAGATTATGTAGCGTGCCATTAATTTTTTCATTTAACTCTGGAGGTACTATAACATTTTCATCTTTTATTCTCTTTTTTAATTTCTCATCAAATAATTTTTCATTATCCATCCTTTACACCCCCTATTCCATCTTTAATCGTTTTTGTAGTTGTTCCCTCGCGCGTGACAATCTTGATTTCACTGTTCCTTTCGGTATTTCTAACAGCTTTGCTATACTCTCTTGATTCATGTCTTCATAGTAATAAAGCACCGTAACAGCTCTTAATTCTTCATGTAACGATTGAATCGCATTACACAAATCTATATCTTCATACTGATCACACGCACTCATATTGTAATCATTCTCTTCTGTCACAATTACATTTTTATACGCTCTAATAATATTGTTACACTCATTTATTAGTATTCGAATTAACCAAGTTTGAAAAAATTCTTCTTTTTTTAATTTTTTTATATTTTCATAGGCTTTTAAAATTGTTGTCTGTATCGCATCCTCTATATTTGTCTCATCACGTAACATCGCCTTTGCTATTCGATACATCTTCACTTTTTCTGTATGTATAAGCGCTATAAAGGCTTCATGATCACCTTTTTTCGCTAAAGAAACATCCGTTTCTTCTTTTATAATCATTTTATATAAAGGGATTACTTTCACAATCGCTCCTCCTGTTTCATCCTCACTTCATCACTTCCAATTTAACTTTACATATATTAGACGTATGAACCTAGAAAAAGGTTCGCTTTTTTGAATATTTTTTTAATTAAAAAGATAAATATCCTTTATAAGGATGCAATAAACATACTAGTTTAAATTTACAAATAAAAAAAGCCCACTTTCTCAGTGGACTTTCTACTCTATAACGGTAAATCCCTCTTCCTAAATACTACAATCGCTACGATAAAAATACAAAGCGCTACAGCAGTTAAACTTATACTTACCGGCCATATATTATATGATCCTTCAGCAATTTCTTTCGGACGAAACAGCGTGAATAATGATAGGTTTTTCATCCATTCTAACTTATCACTTAACTTCCCTACCATATCCAATACGAAAAATAAGATAGTTAAACTCGCTGAATAACTTAGTGCTTTTCTTTCGTCATTACATATACAAGAAAAGAAAAATGAATAGGCACTAACGACTAAAAATATGAGCCCTCCGACTACATTTATCTTCAAAAATAATTCTTTATTTAAGTTATTATCCTCTAAAAACCATTCAGCACCTACTATACCCGCTACATACGTAACCGCTACAATAATCAGTAGTCCTAATATAAGAATAGCCGCTTGCGTAATTGCGATTCGTACTCTAGATACAGGCGTTGCTAGCAAGTATGCCATTGCTCCTTTATCTACATGACGAGCAATTAAATGTGTCGCAACTGTTACGCAAAAAATTGTTAAAATGATAATAAACAATAGACTATAGTATTCGCCCGCTAGAAAATCCATTACGTTTTGAATCGGACTTTCCATACCAACGATTTTTTTCACACTATCAGGCATGGCACCTATTAATTCATTTAGCCCTTTTGCTGATACCATTGACGGGAATATCCAAATTAATAACCACAGATATAAAGCTGCACCAGACGCATAACTCAAAATACTTTTTTGTGTTTCTTTCAAACTAGCTAAAAATAATTGCTTATTCATGCGTTATCCCTTCTTTCTTATCGTAATAATGCATAAATAAATGTTCTAAATCCATCGCTCTCGTTTGAAGTGCCGTTACATTGTAGTTTGAAAGTGTTTGTAAAACAGTTTGATAGTTTCCTTGTACAATGATAGATGCCTCTCTGCCTTTTACCGCTTCAAATTGCAAATTACACTTTGTAAGAGACTCGATCTCTTCTTGTGATGATACTGTTACATCTATCACCTGTCTTCTCATACTTTGTAAATCGTGAATATTTTCAACCGTTACGAGTCGACCATCTTTAATAATAGCTACTCTGTCACAAGTTCTCTCAATTTCAGTGAAAATATGCGAAGACATAAGAATTGTTTTTCCTCTTTGCTTTTCCTCTAATATTAAATCTATAAACACTTGCTGCATAAGTGGATCAAGTCCAGATGTTGGCTCATCTAAAATTAACACCTCTGGATCGTGCATAAATGCAGCGACTATCCCTACTTTTTGCTTCATTCCTTTAGACATTTTGCGAATCGGTGTTTTCACATCAAATTGCAGACGCTCTATCAGTTCATCTCGTCTTTTCGTATCCTTTAATCCACGCATTCCTTGCATTAATTTTAAAAACTCTAATCCGTTCATTCCTTCAATAAAAGAAATTTCACCCGGTAGATAACCAACTTCCCTTTGAATTTTCGCTGCTTCATTCCAACAATCTAATCCAAAAATTGTCGCTTTACCAGCTGTCGGTTTTATAAATCCCATTAAATTACGAATCGTCGTTGATTTTCCGGCACCATTCGGTCCTAAATAACCAAATACTTCTCCCTCTTTTACATCAAATGTAATATGAAACAAACCTTTTCCATTCGAAAACTGTTTTGTGACATCTTGAACTGAAATCATAATTCCACCTCATTTTTTGAAATATTTAATGTATGATATTTCAAAATCATTGTACTCCTCATCTTTCATATTCGCAACAACTTTTTGAAATATTTATCAGTCCATATTTCAAAATTATTGTTTTCCATTATTTTTTCTTGTATATTTTAAGTGAGGTGATTGCATTGAACGGCTTTGAAAGAGTAAAAGAAAAGAAAAAGCGTGCCATTAAAGAAGCAGCATTCTTATTATTTTCAGAACGTGGATTTAATGAAGTGAAAATAGAACATATCGCAAAAGAAGCAAACGTTTCTCAAGTTACAATTTATAATCATTTCGGAAGTAAAGATGCGTTATTTAGGGAGCTTATACAAGAATTTATCATATCTGAATTTCAATATTATAAAGAGCTTGCAGAAGAAAAATTACCTTTTCATGATATGATGCAAAAAATGATTGTAAGAAAAATGAATACTGGCGGATTATTTCAACCTGATATGTTACTACAAATGATGCAAAGGGACGAAGAACTCCGTAAGTTTATTTATAGTTATCAAAATGAAAAAATCCTACCCTGGTATTTAGAAATATTAGAACGAGCTCAGCGCAAAAACGAAATTAATCCACACCTTACTAAAGAAATGATGTTACTTTACATTCAAATGTTTACAAAATTAGGTGATGAATTTGGAGCACAACTTCTTGAAGGAGATCGGGAAAAACATATAAAAGATATCGTTACGATGTTCTTCTATGGTCTTTCTGTTCCACAAAAGTAATTTTTCTAAAGAACAAATAAAATCACCAAAAAGCCCTTTGGATATTTAAATCGCAAGGGCTTTTTCATATCAAAAAATGACTAAAACTAACTTTATCTTAAAGAAGTTAAATGCTGCTTTATAGATAACACCTTATTATAGATTAACTCTTTTAGCATCACAGGCTGAATTGAAATAATCGTTTCACCGAAATTCATAAAATAACTTGAAATAAACTCAACTTCTTGCTTGTTAAAATAGCCTGTTATACTATAATTTTCATTTTCTTTTTGTATCCTCATGGAAGGATAATTCTCTTTATCAAAAATATCTTTTCCTTTTTGATTAACAATGACACTAAAATCAATTGCATCAGGTTTTCTATGAAAGTTTGTAAGATAACTTAATAGTTCTTCAAGATTTTTTGAATTCGTGTTGCTTGTTTCCTCAATAGAAAGAATTTTATCACATCTAATTATTTGAACATCATTTGTCTCAAAATTAAAGATTTTAGCATACCACTGGCCAAATTTAGATTCGATTCGAATAAATTGGGCGACCAATACTTTCTCCTCATCTTTTTTTAAATATGTTAAATAATAAACTCGCTCAGCAAAAATCCCCTGTAAAATTTCTTTTAAGAACGGACTAAAATTACTATGATTTGTTACTTCAAAGGAAAGCGTTCGTTCCATAATCGAAATGTTTTTACTCACATTATCAGGTAGTACATGTTTAAATTTATTTTCAAGCGCAATACTTTCTATATTAAATGGTTTTGTCTTGTATCCATTTAGTGTAAGAATCGAAAAGTATAACGCATACATTTCATCCACACTAAAATAAATTGGCGATAACACACTATTTTCTATAATTTTATAACTTCCATTTCTACCTAGTTCAGAATATATGGGTACACCTATTTCTTCCAATGATTGAATATCTCGTAAAGCTGTACTTTTAGAAATATCATATCTAACCATTAAATCTTTTAAATTAAAATTTCTTTTATTATTTAAGAAAATAAGCATGTCATTTATTCGTTCCGTTTTTTTCATATTTACCTCCCGAAAGGTGTCATGTATTGAAACCTTTTTAGTCTATATTATAATTATTAACTAATAAAGGAGTTGTAAATTTATGACATTAGAAATAGCTATTTTTCTCTCAATGAATGGGCAAGCAAAGGAGGCAATTAACTTTTATACACGTAATTTAGAAGCCAAAAAATTAATGGTTGTTACGTATGAAGAACTGGCGAAAAGAGATCGTTCTTTTAAAATTACAAGTGAAAATAAAGAACATATCGCTCACTCTGTTTTACAAATTGGGAATACAAAGCTAATGATAGCAGAAGATACAATGAATACTAATGAACGTTATAACGTTGGAAATAACATGTCACTTTGCATTCAAAGCGCTAATTTAGAAGAAATACAAAGATTTTATAATAATTTAATTTCCGATAAGCATGTGAAAATAATCTCTCCGCTAGAAAAAAATATATTTAGTGAAGCATATGGTATTATTGAAGATCCTTATGGCATACACATCCAATTAATGTATGATAAACGACTAAACTAAATAATTAATCATATTCACATATTCCTAATAAAAAGACACGAATTTCGTGTCTTTTTATTTTATAGAAATGACTCTACCTTTTTCACTGCTTTCAATCGCTAATTGAATCAGTTTAATAACATCTAAACCTTCTTTTGCTGTTACAGGTAGTTTCTCACCATTTAATATACTATCTCGTACACCTTTATAATAATTGTCATAACAACCGACTTCTGTTGGAATACGCTCTAAGCTTTCTTCTGTTTCTAAAGTAGCAAAATTCTCTTCATCGTCTACTCCATAACCGTTATCACCTGGCTTCATTCCATTTTTTAATTGCTCTTCCTGCGAATCCATACCGTACTTCACGATAGAACCTTTCTCTCCATGCACTATAAAATGCGGTCCAGCTTTTTTCACATAACTGCTACTACGTAAAATGACACGTTTAACTCCGTAATGAAGTACTATGTGGAAATAATCATCCACCTCTGCACCTGGTCTTTGTTTTATTACATCTGCACTTATCGCATCGGGTTTCCCGAATATTGATAACGCTTGGTCAATTAAATGCGATCCTAAATCGTATAATATACCGGAGCCTGGTAGATTTTTTTCTCTCCATCGATCACGTACATGTGGACGGAAACGATCAAAATTCGATTCATATGCGTATACATTCCCTACTCTGTTTTCTCCTAACAATTTCTTAATTGTTAAGAAATCATTATCAAAACGACGATTATGATATACGCTTAACATTATATTATGCTGCTCTGCTAATGAAATAAGCTTTTCCCCTTCTTCAATTGAGACAACAAATGGTTTTTCTACAACAACATGCTTACCGTTTAAAATTGCTTCTTTTACATATGGAAAATGAGTTGTATTAGGTGATGTAATAACAACTAAGTCAACATCAGCTCGCTTCACCAATTCATCAATTGTACTAACAACATTAGCATTTGGTAATGTTTCTTTTACTACCTCTTCTTTTGAGGATAATACAGCACGAATATCATATTCTTCTATCGTTTGTAATAGTGGGATATGAAATGTCGTACTAGAAAAACCAAATCCTACAATCCCTACACCTATTTTTTTCATGTTGCCCCTCCATTTGTCCCGCTTTAACAGGCAGTAAGATTCCTAACTCAAAATTCAGCGAAAACTAAGGAACTAGGTGAGGAATCAACTGCTCGTTAAAGCCCGATTGGTTTAACTAATAATCAGTGTGGATAAAGAAAATCTCCATTGATTAAAGTTTCACTTTATGAGAACGATTTCATTCAGTTATTATAACAAGATTATTATTATTTATATAATAAATTGCCTAGAAAAAAGCATCTTGCTATTATTCATAGCAAGATGCCCTCTTTATTCTGGTCTTTTCTTCGTCCACGTTTCTACTACTTCACCAGTATCATTAACATCTAGCACTAGGCTACCATTACTATACCGGTCTTTATTTCGATACGCTTTCGGATCAATCTCTTCTACAATGTTTTTCTCTGTCTTCATGTAAACTAATTCATCGTCCCGAACAATTTCAATACCGACAATGCGGTACGGATTACGTTTTAATTCTTTGAAAATAACAAGACCTCGTTTCGCCCTCGTTGATTTTTCAATTTCTGATGCTTTTAGACGTTTTACAGCACCGCGCTGTGTTACGAGAATAAGTTGATCTTTGTCACCATTTAACGGTTTACCAGAAGCGACATAGTCATCTTCTTTTAAATTAATTGCTTTCACGCCAGCAGCTCTTACACCGACTGGACTTACTTCATCTTCATGGAAAATAAGTGCATATGCACCGTGTGTAGCAAGAACGATATCACTCGTTCCATCTGTCGCAAATATATCGACAACTTCATCATCTTTTTTCAAGTTTACAGCAACGAATGCCCTTGAATAACGCTGAACTTTATATTGATTTAATTCTGTTTTCTTTATCATACCATTTCTTGTTACAAATACGATAAATCGTTTTTCTTCCTCAAAGTTCGGTACAACCGTTGCCCAAATGATTGTTTCATCCCGGTCGAGTGAAACGATATTAGCAACGTGCTGACCTAAATCTTTCCAACGAATATCTGGCATTTCGTATACTGGCAGATATATATAGTTGCCTTTATTCGTAAATAAGAGGACTGTCTCTGTCGTATTCGTATCGAATCGTTCAAGTAAGATGTCACCCTCTTTCATACCGAAGTCTTTGCCATTTGAGGCATTATGTGAGCGCCATCCAGTACGTTTCACATATCCTTCTTTCGTTACAGTAACGATGACATCTTCTTGTGGGATCATCACTTCTACATCGATTTTAATTTCCTCGATTTGATCTTCAATAATTGCGCGTCGATCATCACTATATGTTTTCTTAACTCTCTTTAAATCTGTTTTAATTACTTGAAGTAATCTTTTTTCACTTTGTAAAATTGCCTGTAGCTCAATAATTTTCTTATTAAGCTCATCTGCTTCTTCTTGTAACGCCGTAATGTCTGTATTCGTTAAGCGATATAATTGCAAGGAAACAATTGCTTCTGCCTGTGCTTCTGTAAAGCCAAATTTTGCACTTAAATTATCTTTCGCGTTACGTTTATCTTTTGAAGCTCGAATTGTTTCAATTACTTGGTCTAAAATCGATAATGCTTTCTTTAAACCTTCTACAATATGTTGACGATTTTCTGCTTTTCTTAATTCATATTGCGAACGTCTCGTAATAACCTCTTTTTGATGTCCAATATAAGCATCTAAAATTTTCGGTAATGTCATAAGTGTTGGACGACGATTATTGATCGCTACCATATTAAAGTTATATGGAATTTGCAAATCTGTATTTTTATATAAATAATTTAAAATACCTTCGGCGTTTGCTTCTTTCTTTAATTCAACAACAATTCGTAAACCAGTACGATCTGTCTCATCACGCACTTCAGCAATACCATCTAACTTTTTATCTAGACGTAATTCATCCATTTTCTTTACAAGATTTGCCTTATTCACTTCGTAAGGAATTTCAGTGATTACAATTTGTTGTTTCCCACCGCGCACTGTTTCAACTTCTGCTTTTCCGCGAATAATAATTTTACCTTTACCTGTTTCATACGCCTTTTTAATACCATCAATCCCCTGAATAATACCGCCTGTTGGGAAATCTGGTCCTTTCATAACTGTTAATAAATCATCAACAGTACTATTTGGCTTATCAATACGCATCATTGTAGCATCAATAACTTCTCCAAGATGATGCGGAGGAATTTCTGTTGCATAACCAGCGGAAATCCCTGTAGATCCGTTCACTAATAAATTCGGGAACGCTGCTGGTAATACAACCGGTTCTTCACTCGTATCATCAAAGTTTGACACGAATTCAACTGTTTCTTTATCAAGATCACGTAATAATTCAGATGCGATTGGTGATAAACGAGCTTCCGTATAACGCATCGCTGCCGCTGGGTCCCCATCAACACTACCGTTATTACCATGCATTTCAACTAAAACATTACGTACTTTCCAAGTTTGGCTTAAGCGTACCATTGCTTCATATACAGAGGAATCTCCATGTGGATGATAATTACCGATAACATTACCTACTGTTTTAGCTGATTTACGAAACGCTTTATCATGTACATTACCTTCTACATACATAGAATATAAAATACGTCTTTGTACTGGCTTTAAGCCATCACGTGCATCTGGAAGTGCACGATCTTGAATAATATATTTACTATAACGTGCAAAGCGATCACCTAACACGTCTTCAAGCGGGAGGTCATGAAACTTCTCTGCTTGCATGTTATTCCACCTCCGTCTCCATAATCATTTCATTTTCTAAAATATTTCCTTCTTCTTGCATACCAAACTGTACATTACGTTCAATCCATTTACGGCGCGGTTCTACTTTATCGCCCATTAATGTTGTAACGCGACGCTCTGCTCTTGCTGCATCATCAATTTTCACGCGAATTAATGTACGCGTTTCAGGATTCATTGTTGTTTCCCATAATTGATCCGCATTCATTTCACCAAGTCCTTTATAACGTTGTAGCATATAGCCTTTTCCAACTTTTTTCGTTACACCGTCTAATTCCTCGTCTGACCAAGCGTATTCAATTACCTCACTCTTACCTTTTCCTTTACTTACTTTGTATAAAGGAGGAAGCGCGATAAACACTTTACCAGCTTCGATAAGTGGCTTCATATATCTGTAGAAGAACGTTAATAACAATACTTGAATATGAGCCCCATCCGTATCGGCATCGGTCATAATTACAACTTTATCGTAGTTAATATCTTCAACATCAAATTCATTTCCTACACCGCCGCCAATCGCATAAATGATTGTATTAATCTCTTCATTTTTAAAGATATCAGCAAGCTTTGCTTTTTCTGTATTAATTACTTTACCACGTAACGGTAATACGGCCTGGAAACGTCGGTCTCGTCCTTGTTTCGCAGAACCACCGGCAGAGTCACCCTCTACTAGGTACAGTTCATTTTTTTGCGGGTTACGTGATTGTGCAGGTGTTAATTTCCCGCTTAACGTACCTTCTGATTTTTTCTTTTTCTTACCACTACGCGCTTCTTCTCTTGCTTTACGGGCTGCTTCACGGGCTTGTGCTGCTTTAATTGCTTTTCTCACAAGAAGTGTAGCTACATCAGGATTTTCTTCTAAAAAGTATGCTAAATGCTCAGATACAATGGCATCAATTGAAGAACGCGCTTCACTTGTACCTAGTTTCCCTTTCGTTTGCCCTTCAAACTGAAGCACTTCTTCTGGTACACGTACCGAAACGATAGCCGCTACACCTTCACGAATATCTGTGCCTTCTAAGTTTTTATCTTTTTCTTTTAATAGTGCTACTTTACGAGCATACTCGTTAAACACACGCGTCATCGCTGTTTTAAATCCAGCTTCGTGTGTTCCACCATCTTTTGTACGTACGTTATTTACAAACGATAAAATGTTTTCTGAGTAGCCATCGTTAAATTGAAATGCTAGTTCTGCTTCAATTCCATTTTGTTCACCAGTGAAATATACAACTGGATGAATGGAATCTTTTTCTTCGTTTAAATATGAAACGAAAGCTTCAATTCCCGTTTCATAATGAAATACATCCTCTAAATCATTTCGTTCATCTTTTATTGAGATTTTCATTCCTTTTAATAAGAATGCAGATTCACGTAATCTCTCACATAATGTTTCATAATTATAATTTGTTGTGCTGAAAATCGTTGTATCTGGTTTGAAATGCATCGTAGTACCAGACTCTTTCGTCTTCCCGATTTTCTCAAGCGTCGTTACAGGAACACCGCCATTTTCAAAGCGTTGTTCGTAAATATTTCCGTCACGCTTAATCGTTACGACTAACCATTCTGATAAGGCATTTACAACTGATGCCCCAACACCGTGCAAACCACCACTCGTTTTGTAACCACCTTGACCAAACTTACCACCGGCATGAAGTACAGTTAAAATAACTTCAGGTGTAGGTTTCCCAAGTTTATGCATTCCCGTAGGCATTCCTCGCCCTTTATCTATAACGCTAATACTATTATCTTTATGTATTACAACTGAAATTTCGTCGCCAAATCCCGCTAACGCTTCGTCAACGGAGTTATCTACTATTTCATATACTAAATGATGCAATCCACGGCTGTCCGTGCTCCCGATATACATACCCGGGCGTTTTCGAACGGCTTCAAGTCCTTCTAACACTTGAATCGCATCTTCATTATATTGGAACTGATGCTTCGCCAAACTCCTTGCCCCTTTCCTAATCCAAAATCAGAACATATGTTTCTATTATAGAATAACGCCTCGACTATAGTTTTGGCAAGTTATCTTATCTCTTTTATATACCATTTTCAATAGAAAAATCCTTGTTTTCTCACAAGGATTCCTCTAGGCTACTATTTCAGAAAAATAATCGTTTGTCAACGAGAAATGGATATGTATTCCAAGATTACACATTCCAAACCTTTATTATGATCCAAATGATCAAGATCCAAAATGGGATTACAAATAACAACCCCCAAAAACAGCCTTTAAAAAATCTCATGATGAACACCTCGTTCATCGGCCCTACTTATCTATAATGAGGGCTGAATCAATCTTTCTACCTTTAAATCTATACTATTTTGTCATCGCATGTTCTACTTTAATACAACGATCCATTATTACAGTATAGTCTTTTTCTTTTAAAAATTTGTATGTATCCTCATCTTGTACTCCTAATTGTGCCCAAAAAACATCTGCATCAATCTCTACAAATTCTTTTGCAACATCCATTAAAAACTCTGAGCGACGAAATACATTTACAATGTCAACGTGTTCCTTAATATCCTTTAGTGAAGAAACTGCCTTTTCTCCAAGCACCTCATCTACTGTTGGATTAACTGGAATAATGCGGTATCCAGCATCTTGCATTGCTTTTGAAACCATATACGATGTACGTTCTGGCTTATCTGATAATCCAACAACCGCAATTGTTTTGCTTTTCTTTAACACTTCACCAATTTCCGTACGAGTTGGGTTTTCAATTGTCATAATTAATCCCTCCTATTCCTTTAGTATAGCCGATAAAGAAAGTCTCTTTCAATATGAAAGAGACTTTCTTTTATCCACTATTTGCGGATAACCTTACTAATTAAGGTTTAAACTTATTGATTCTTAGTAGTTGAATTATCTGCTAATGTAGCTGTTTTCGTCATTTTTTGGCCGTTGCGATAGAATGTAACTTCTACTTTCTCGCCTACTTTTTTCTTTTCATATAAATATTTGCGGAATTGAAGTGAATTTTCTACTTTTTGGCCATCTAATGCTACTACAATATCATATTGCTCTAAACCAGCTTTTTCAGCCGGTGATATTGGGTAAATTTTACCTAATACAACGCCATTTGTTACCTCTTTCGGTACTTTCAATTGATTTACTGCATAAGCTTGCACATCTTCTAATGAAACAACACCTACGCCAAGTGCTGGACGTTTCACTACACCATCTTTTTCAAGTGATTCAATGACTGGTTTCGCAATATTAATTGGGATTGCAAAACCAATTCCCTCTACTGATTGCTGAGCTATTTTACTTGAATTGATACCAATTACCTCACCGTTTTGGTTAAATAATGCACCACCACTGTTACCTGGGTTAATCGCTGCATCTGTTTGAATAACTTGTGCTTGCCAATCTGGTCGTTTATCCCCATCAATATCAACTGGAATTTCACGTTCTTTACTACTAATAATACCTTCCGTTACACTTCCATCAAATCCTAACGGGTTACCGATGGCAATTGCTTTCTCACCAGCACGGATTTTACTTGAGTCGCCTAAACTTGCAACTTTATTCACATTAGCCCCATCAATTTCTACAACAGCTAAGTCTAACCAAGGGTCCTTCCCCACTAATTTCGCATCAACTTGCTTTTCATTGCTTAGTTTAACAGCAAGTTTATTCGCACCATCTACTACATGGTTGTTTGTTACAATATATGCTTTATTTCCTGCTTTTTTATAAATAACACCTGATCCTGTACCAGCTGTTTGCTCTTGACCTGTCGGTTGCATTGCAAATGGATCAACACTTTGTTGCATATTAATAACACCTACAACAACATCTTTCGCCCCTTCAATCATACCAGGTAAATCAGTTTCATTTTTCGCTTTATTTACAACAGGAACTACAGTACCTTCTACTTTTGAATCCGAACTAAATGATGATACTGGCGCTCCATTATTTTGAGCCCATGGCATATATGGTGCTGCAAAACTAATCGAAACCGCTCCGACTACAGCCCCCACTAAACCTGTGAAGAAATAGCCTTTTTTACTACCTGATTTTCTCACTTCTCTCGTTTCACTATGCTCTTCATTTAAATTTGGTCCGTCGTAATATCCCATGTTTTATTTCCCCTCTCTGGTGAATTCGTATTTTCAGTATAGTCACGTTTTGTGTCCTTCTTGTGAACTCATCGTGAAATCTAATTAAAAAAATACTCCTATCTAACATTGTAGACAAAAAAAGTATTTTTTGTACATTCTACCTTCAAAAGAGAGTATAAAATCGCCATTTCCCTAGGCTAAATTACACAAATCGTTCTAGATTATTCTTCAAATTTATAACCAACTCGAATAACAGTACCGATATGCTTCGCTTTATCTCCTAGCTTATTTCGAAGTTTTTTAATATGGGTATCAACCGTTCTGTCATCACCGTAATAGTCATATCCCCATAACTGATCTAATAAATGTTGACGTGATAACACGATTCCTTTGTTCTCCATTAAATACACAAGAAGTTCAAATTCTTTATGTGTCAATATAATTTCTTCTCCATCTACTAAAACAGTTCTAGATAGACGATTTACTTCTATTCCAGCTAAAGACATAGCATTTTCTTCCGCTACTCCTACCGCACCATCCGCACGTTTCAATAACGTCTTTGCGCGAGCTACTAATACTTTCGGGCTAAATGGTTTCGTTACATACTCGTCTGCACCTAATTCGAAACCTAGCAATGTATCATCCTCATCCGAACGTGCTGTCAACATAATAATTGGTACTGCTGATTCTTTTCTAATTCTTCTACAAACAGACCATCCATCTATTTCCGGTAACATAATATCTAACATAATTAAATCAATTTCATGCTCTGCAAATAACTCTAACGCTTTTTTTCCATCTTCTGCTTCGATTACTTCAAAGCCTTCATTACGAAAATAATCACTAACAATTTCACGTAATCTTCTTTCATCTTCAACAAGCAATACTGTTTTATTCATATAATCTATCCCGCCTTTTTACTCTTTCAATCGAATAATACGTTGATTGGAGCTTCCGCGAAATGGAAGTGTTAAATCTTTTTTCTCAATTTCAAACCTTCCATCGACTAAAACATCCCCATAATGTAACAACTCTATCATATCATTATTTTGAGAACTCTGTATCTCTTCTAACGTATAACCTGTATACATCCATAGGTTTTTTTTCAAATCTTTCACGATTTTTGCTACCTTTTTCACTTCAGCAGCTTGAAAAAATGGATCTCCACCTGAAAATGTTACATCAGTTAATGGATTACTTGCAATCTCTTTCACAATTTCTTCTACTGTCATTTCCGTTCCATTGCAAATATTCCACGATTTCGGATTATGGCAACCAACGCAACGATGCGGACAGCCCGCAAAAAACACGACTGTCCGCAATCCTTCTCCATCTACTACACTATCATGAATAATATTCATCACTTTCATTTATGTTTCACCCGATCTATCTCTTCACTACGTTTCGCACTATTCCACTTCGACATATCTCCTACAAGATAGCCTGTTATACGGCGAATTCTTTCTATATTAGCCTCATCTTTATTCCCGCAACTTGGACATTCATTCCCAATAACCCCGTGATAACTACAGCACTTACAACGGTCAACAGGATGATTAATTGAACCGTATCCAACGCCATGTTCTGCCATGGCTTGTACAATTTGTTTTAATGCCTTTTTGTTATGCATTGCTGCTCCATCTAGTTCAATATAAGTAATGTGTCCTCCATTACAGAGAGCGTGGAACGGGCCTTCTAAACGGATTTTATTTATCGCTTGAATGTTATAATAAACTGGAATATGGAATGAATTCGTATAGTAATTATGGTTCGTTATACCGTTAATTTCACCAAATTCTTCTCTATCTTTTTTCACAAACTTCCCTGATAATCCTTCTGCTGGAGTTGCAATTACTGAGAAATTCAGTTGATGTTCTTCTGTCGCTTTATCCATTCTATCTCTCATAAAGGAAATAATTTCATACCCAAGTTTCCATGATTCTCCATCTTCCCCATGATGCTTTCCTGTTAAAGCTACTAAACATTCCGCAAGACCGATAAAACCAATACTTAACGTCCCTTGTTTTAAAATCGAGGCTGCGGAGTCTTCAGGCTGCAACGTTTCTCCACCACGCCATACACCTTGTGAATATAAAAACTGAAAATCTCTTGCTCGCTTCGTACATTGATACGCATATCTTTCTAATAGCTGCTTAATTCCTAAATCTAAATAATAGTTTAGCGCTTCAAAAAACGCTTCTTTTGAACCACTAATTAACGCTAATTTCACTAAATTAATAGACGTAAATGATAAATTCCCTCTACCAATCGCTGTTTCTTCTCCATGTATATTAGACATAACACGGGTACGACATCCCATGTAACATACTTCACTTTCTGGTCTTCCATCATAATGTACTGCATTAAACGGAGCATCTAAAAATGAAAAGTTAGGGAACAATCGTTCAGCCGTTGTCTCTAATGCTAATTCAAATAAATCGTAGTTCGGATCACTTTCTTCAAAATTCACACCTTTTTTCATCTTGAAAATTTGAATCGGAAAAATCGGTGTCTCTCCTTTACCAAGTCCAGCTTGTGTCGCTTTTAAAAGTTGTTTAATTAACATTCTTCCTTCTTTTGATGTATCTGTTCCGTAATTAATAGAAATAAACGGTACTTGTCCTCCGCCCCTACTATGCATACTATTCGAATTATGAACGAAAGCCTCACACGCTTGATACGTATCATTTTCCGTTTCTTTCCATGCGAATTCTTCTATTTGTTCTTTCGTAAGCGGATATGATTGTAATCGTTTTTTATGTCTCTCAATTGTTTTTCGTACATAAGGTGCTAAATCAATATCAAAGAGTGCAAACGATTGACCACCATGCTGCATATTTTGATTCGCTTGAAAAATAATAGACGAAAGAGCCAATGCACTTTTAATGTCTTGCGGTTGTCTCATATGTCCATGTCCAGTATGAAAACCGTTAGCAAGCATTTGCGCTAACGGAATTTGTGAACAAGTCGTCGTTCCTGTTGCATAAAAATCTAAATCATGTGGATATAATATATTTTCATTTATCGCTTTTTTCACTTGATCTGACAATAAATTCTCAACAGCATAATATTTTGCACTCTCAGATGCGAACGTTCCCATTACGCCCATTGGAGAGCGGCCGTCTACATTTGCATTTTCTTGCATCAAATCTTGTTCATTGCCGTGGACTATTGTCTCAAACACTTTCATTAATTCTTCTTCTCCACGTGTATTATTTTGTAACATTTATAACCCTCCACCAATATGTTGTTATCTTTTGATTAAAATGTTACTACATATAGTCTTACTGTTTCTGTGAGAAATGTAACATTACTGTGAAATTTTTTTCACGAAATAATGAATTTTTCATTTACAAAAAAGAAATGTGCTCTTTACAAATGTATGGTACAATATACGGGAAAAACTCTTTTTACCCTTTATCAACACATTTGAATAAAGGAGACTGAACTTATGGTTACTACATATCTTTTATTTATCGTTGCCTACTTACTTGGCTCGATTCCATTTGCACTAGTTGTTGGAAAAATCGGCTACGGAATCGATATTCGTGAGCACGGGAGCGGTAATCTAGGCGGAACAAACACATTCCGCACATTAGGGAAAAAAGCAGGTTTTACCGTTACAATTGCTGACATTTTAAAAGGGACATTAGCAACAAGTCTACCAATGATTTTCGGATTAGATATTCATCCACTATGGTTCGGGTTAGCGGCTGTTCTTGGACATGTCTATCCAATCTTCGCAAAATTCCGCGGTGGTAAAGCAGTTGCAACTTCTGCTGGGGTGCTATTATGCTATTCACCAGTTGTTTTTGCAATATTGGCTGTTGTATTTTTCACCCTTTTATTTACAACAAGATACGTATCACTTTCTTCTATGGTAACAGCAGTTGTTGCTGTTATTGCATCCATTGTTAGCGGGGATAAAATCTTCATTATTGCGATGTGTTTATTAGCAGGTATGGTTATTTATAAACACCGTGCAAATATCGGACGAATTATAAATAAAACTGAACCAAAAGCAAACTTTTCAAAAAAGCAAAAATAAGATCGTAACCCACATAACGCAAAAAGAAAACGTGAAGCATATTAATAGCGTCTTTTTGCGTTATTTTTTATACTAAAGAAAAAGCAACATAATTTGGAGGAACTATACATGAATCTTTCCGTAACAAAAGAAGCAGCACAATGGTATAAAAATGAATTAAACTTACAATCAAATGAAACACTACGCTTTTTCGTACAATACGGTGGTTGCAGTACTGTGCAAAAAGGACTTTCTTTAGGGATTCGTAAAGATGATCCTGCACATCCTGCTGTTCAAGTTCAAGAAGAAGGTATTAACTTCTTTATTGAAGGCGATGATGAATGGTTCTTCGATGGACATAATTTATCTGTTACACTTAACGAAGGTGACGACTTCCCACAATTTAATTATGAAAAATAAAAAAACGTGGCTTCTGCCACGCTTTTTTATTTTTTCTTAATTTCCTCATATTTCGCATACCACTCAGGATATAACTTTTTAAATGATACAGGGCGGAACCCTTCTTTTTTCGCACAAATATTCGTCGTACTTGCAGTAATACAAAGTTCACCATCACCATTATATATTTCATATCCATATACAACGCGAAGTGGGCTCACAGTATCTACCCATGTTTTTACGATTGCTTTTTCTCCGTAACGCATCGCTTTACGGTATGAAATTTGTAAATCTAACACAGGAGAAATAATTCCTTCTTTCTCCATTTCAACATATGAAAAACCTAAATCTTGTATAAGTTTCGTGCGACCTAACTCAAGCCACACTAAGTAGTTTGAATGGTAAACAACACCCATTTGATCTGTTTCCGCATAACGGATTTCAACTTCATGTTCTGCTACAAACATATGTATATTCGCCGTTGCCATAAACTTATAAAAATCTATAATTTTTGTTTATTTCCCTGTTCTACGTGTCCGATTTCACAGAAGCTACTTTCGTTTGATGTAACACTCCGAGGGCGTAAATTCGGATACAACGAATCCTACATATTAGCCGTAACTTTTTTAGATGTTAACTGGCTAATTCATACCGTGACAAATTGATAGCCGCATTTAAATCCCTATCCATTTCGTGACCACAAGTGCATTTGTATACACGGTCAGAAAGTTTTAGTTCTTTGTTAATGCTTCCACAACTGGAACACATTTTTGAAGAAGGATACCATGTATCAGCTTCTACAAATTCAATACCATATTTTTCACACTTGTATTGAATTTGTCTTTTGAACTCATATAAACACTGCTTCGCAATCGCTTTAGCTAGGTATCTTTTCTTCATCAGACCTTTCATATGCAACGTCTCCATCACAATGCGAAATGGCTTGGTTTTCACAATTTCGCTCGTGGATTGATGAAGATGATTCTTTCTGATATTTGATAACCTTCTATGTAGTTGTCGTATCTCTTTCTCGATTTTTATAATGTTGCTTGTTTTGACAAAACGGTTTCCCTCCTTATTCATTTCATATTTACGAGAAACTTGACGTTGCAACCTACGAAGGTGTTTCTCTACCTGTCTTACCATTTTTGTTTTGTTGATATTGTTCTTCCTCTGCCCATCAGAACAATATGCTAATTCTTTGATTCCAATATCTATTCCTAACGAAACAGCCGTTAATTTCTCTTTTGTAAACTCCTGTTCAATACCGACAGACAAATACCAATACTTACCGTCAAAGCTAACGCGTGGATTAGAGTACTTAACCCCTACAGGTAACTTTTCGGATGTTTTTACCCAACCAACTTTCTCAATCAAAACTTGTTTTTCTTTTACTTTTAACTTGACATTATCATTGTAAAAAGAGAGTTTTGCTTTCCTTCTGCTTTTGAATCGTGGTTTATCAGCCAGTCCCTTGAAAAATCGCTTATATGCTTCACAAGCATCTTTAATCGCTTGTTTGGCTATATTATTTGAAACATCGTACAACCAAGCATATTCTTCAGACTGCTTTAATACAGTTAATTCTTTCCGTAAAAAAACGTCTGATATGAACTTTCCGCCATTCTTGTAATTCTCTTCTTGCTTCGCCAGTGTCCAATTATAAGCCCATCTTGCCGTACCAACAGATTTCCAAAGTTGCAATTCTTGTTCTTTATTCGGCTTGATTCTCACTTTCTTCGCAAGCATCATTTTCCAGCAACCCCTTAACCATCTTCTTAGCTTATTTTCCCTTGAAGATGGCAACTAGTTTGTTCTATCCTACCTGCCTTTTTTTGCAAAATCACCAATTGAATATACTTTCATATTTTTCATCCCATGAAACTACTTTACTCCGGCGACAATTTTTCATCTACAAATATTTTATCACTAATTATATATTTTTGTAGATATACACTAACTGTTTCTTCCCTTCTTTCACTTCTGCTACCTTGCATACATTTAATCATAATACAGTGACATCAAAAATAAAATAAAAATAGTGAATCTTTTCCCGAAAGGAGCAAGCATATGACTCAAATTGTAACGGTTCGTAGCGGTGATAGCGTATATAGCTTGGCATCAAAATATGGATCAACACCTGACGAAATAGTAAAAGACAATGGACTAAATCCCGCTGAAACGCTCGTTGTTGGTCAGGCACTTATCGTTAATACGAAAGGAAATAATTATTATGTACAGCCTGGTGACAGCCTCTATCGGATTTCTCAAACATATAATGTCCCCCTCGCTAGTTTAGCTAAAGTTAATAATTTATCTTTAAAATCTATTCTCCATGTCGGACAACAATTATATGTACCAAAAGGCACAAAACGAGCTGTAGAATCCATCGCTTATTTACAACCTTCCACTATACCGATTAAAGAGAGTTTAGTTAATGCTACACGTGCCATCAATCCATTTTTAACATATTTAGCTTATTTTAGTTTTGAGGCAAAAAGAGATGGCACATTAAAAGAACCTACTGAAACAGCTAAAATTGCTAATATTGCAACGCAAGGGCAAACAATCCCTATGCTCGTTATTACAAATATTGAAAATGGTAATTTCAGTGCCGATCTAACATCGGTTATTTTACGCGACGCAACGATTCAAAACAAATTTATTACTAACATTTTGCAAACAGCTGAAAAATATGGCATGCGAGACATTCATTTCGATTTCGAGAGTGTAGCACCCGAAGACCGCGAGGCGTATAATCGCTTTTTACGAAATGTAAAAACACGCTTACCTAGCGGGTACACATTAAGCACAACTCTCGTACCGAAAACAAGTTCAAATCAAAAGGGAAAATTTTTCGAAGCCCATGATTATAAAGCGCAAGGGCAAATTGTTGATTTCGTCGTCATTATGACATATGACTGGGGTTGGCAGGGCGGGCCACCAATGGCAATCTCTCCTATCGGTCCTGTAAAAGAAGTACTTCAATACGCAAAATCTCAAATGCCTCCCCAAAAAATTATGATGGGGCAAAACTTATACGGATTCGATTGGAAACTTCCGTTCAAACAAGGGAATCCACCAGCAAAAGCAGTTAGCTCTGTCGCAGCTATTGCACTTGCTCGTAAATATAATGTTCCTATCCGCTATGATTTCACAGCTCAAGCTCCACATTTTAATTACTTTGACGAAAATGGCGTACAACATGAAGTTTGGTTTGAAGATGCGAGGTCTATTCAAAGTAAATTCAATTTAATGAAAGAGCAGGGCATTGGCGGTATTAGTTATTGGAAGATTGGCTTGCCATTTCCACAAAATTGGCGTTTACTTGTTGAAAACTTTACGATTACGAAAAAGGGCTGACAAAAGTCAGCCCTTTTTGTACATTTTGTTAAGATTCATCTTTGATTTCACTTTTTAATGAGTCAATACTTTCTAAACGTCTTTGATTTTTTGCTTCAATAGCAGCACGATCTTTTTCATTAGAAAGTTCCGCTCTTTCTTTTGCTTCATTAAAGTTATCAACTGTATTTTGCACCATTTCTTGTAACTTTTCAGCGTTGTCACTTCGATTATCTGGATTTGGCATGTACTTCCCTCCTAATATTGTATATACACACCATCTTAAATTACCTATCTTTCCTCAAATTTATACATAAAAAAGGAGAATGTAATATTCTCCTTTTCTTTAACCATTATCAACAATCGGTTGTTTACCTGTTTGATCTTGCATTTGCTTTCCTTTATTTCCACCAGCTTTTTTTGATTGTGTTCCAATATGATTCGGTGCAAAATCTTTTGAATTTTTTTTCGGATTACCCATTACTATCGCCTCCTTAATACTAGTATCGTACTAGTGTTAAGAATTATTCAGCTTGCTTAAAAAGTTTCATTTCATAACGTTTTTCAATGCGCTCTTCAATGCGATCAATTGCCTCACGATCGCTTAATAATTGTTGTTTATTTTCATTTACAAGTTCTTCAAACGATTTACGGCGACTTCTTCTCATGTTGTTCACCCTCTCTCCTTCGCTTTCTTATTACATAGTATGAGCAAACAAAAAACTCTTTAATCAGATTTGCAAGAAAACTTTATGTTTTAGTACTCCTAAAAAAACTCCGTGTACAATATATTGCACACGGATTTTTTTATACCATAATATTTAAATACTCTTTCAACTTTTCATCTGCATTCATTTCATTTTCTTTATAATCATGAAGCGCCTGTAATACAAAATCATACTGCTCTAAAATATAACTTTCTAATTTCATAACATCCTCTAAGCTATTAAGCATAATTCTCGTATTACCAGCTTCACTTTTTAACGCCGGTTCACATTTTAAACTTGTACATATTTCTTTCACATCTTCTTCTAATATCTCTGTTAATACATATTTCTTTCGCCCTTTTACCTTTAATCTCATAACTGGATAAAAAGCTTTTATATCTAAATAACTTCCTACGTTCATACAACGTAGCCATTCTACATTATGTTTATTACATGCAAGTATTTCTTTCACCGCTTCATATACCGCAGTTTCATCAAGCATAGCCTTATTTACTTTTCGTTTCCCTTCTTCTTCAATAGCTGCACACTTTTGATAAACAGCAGCACACGTAATGCAATCGTCAAATGCATTATGAGAGCTTAAACGAATTCCAAGCATTCGTTTTAACGTTTCAAGTTTATGATTAGGCGCATGCTTCATGTATTTCTTTGCTAAAAATACAGTATCAATTACTTTATTTTTAGGTTCAGGCAACCCAAGCATATTTACATTACTTTTCAAAAAGCGCATATCAAAAGAAGCATTATGGGCCACAATAACATTTGTATGTAAAAATGCTAAAAATAAAGGTAACACTTCTTCAATCGTCGGTGCATCTGAAACGCGATAATTAGTAATACCTGTTAAACTCGTTATTCGGTCCGGAATTGGCCGCTCTGGATTCACGTATGAAACAAATTGATCTACTAATTCATGATTACGATATTTCACTGCTGCAACTTGAATAATTTTATCATTATAAGGGTTAAATCCTGTTGTTTCAAAATCAATTACAACATAATCTAACGGTAAGGATACATTCCCCACTCCATACACTCCTTTATCTCTAAACGGTTATATTTCTTACATCATATCATGAAGTGATTACTACTTGAAAAAGAAAAGGCAGAAATGGGAACTCTCCATCTCTACCTTTTCACCATTATTTTAATTTAGCAACTCTTTTCTCCATCTCTTTTTGTGTCATCGGCCCAATAAACTTATCTTGAATGACACCTTTTGTATCTATAAAATACGAAGTTGGAATCGTAATTACTTTATAAGCTGTTGTCACATCAATGTTCTTGTCCAATAAAATAGGAAAAGTAATTCCTTTTTCTTTAGCAAAATTGCTTACCTTCTCTTCCCCCCCACCTTTTTCTGAAGGCGTATAATTGACCGCTAAAATTTCTACGTTCTCTTTATGTTCTTTATAGAAAGCCTCCATATCAGGCATTTCTTGCTGACATGGTCCACACCACGTAGCCCAAAAGTTTAAAATTACTTTCTTTCCTTTTAAATCCGATAACTTTACATTTGTCCCATCTAACTTCGTTAATGTAAAGTCCGGTGCACTCTTCCCTATCTCAATACCATTCCTTGCGATAATCTCTTTCATCGCAGCTTCACTTTTTTCTTGCTTCACTTTTACCGCCTGCTCTTTATGACCAAACTGTTCATAAGCTGCATATCCCGCTAAACAAAGTAACACTACAATAATCGTAAGCTTCCGCCACATTTTATATCACCCTAACGTATTATCTTCTTTTAACACATTCATCAAAATACTATATACCTTATTTTAGCTTATACGGACAAGCTTGGAAATATTCACATTCTAAATAATCAGAATTTTTATAAATAATATGAAATATTTACCTTTTAATCATATAATTAGAAATACATAGAACATTTTACAATGAAAGGAGCTCTCATGAATTTATTTAAAAAAATACTTCTATATATTCTTAGTTTTATATTTTCCCCAATCGGAATTATCACATGGATTATCTCACTATTTAGTAAAGATCCTGAAAAAAACAAGTTGGACATATTTGTCTCTATATCGCATTAATCTCATTTATCCTTTTGGCAGGCCTCGGCATTATTACTTTTTTCACGATGACTACCATTACTACTATAGAATAGCTATAGAAAGGATGATTGTTTTGGGAGAACACCCTATCACCAAAGAGCTACGCTATATACGAATATGCTTAGTTATTTTAGTAATCGTTCTTTTATTTTTCAACAGTGAAAAAGTCGTTGAAATTTCTACAAATCATGATTCCATAGAAAATGTTCCCACCAGTAATATGACACAAATCGCTGAAAATACATTCGCTATTCAAGAATATAATCCATTACTAAGTAGCGAACATACAATTAAGATTTTCAAATATAATCCAGATACAAATCAACTTACTCTCGTCAAAGAAGTTAATTCTAGTGATTCGAATTCTTATACTTATCAACTTAATGAGACCGAATAAAGTGAAACTTTAATCAGCCCTCACCAATCGGGCTGCCCGGCAAATAGCGGAATAAAGATAAGAGCATTACATATCTCTTATCTTTTTGTTTGCAACTCTTTGTACAATGAGTTGCAATTTAATAATTCTCTAGGATTCCCACATTCCACAATAGTCCCATTCTTTATGACAACAACACAATCTGCTATCATCGCTCTCTCTACATCATGTGTTGCCACAATTCTCGTTACATCTCTCCCTATCCCTTCAATCATATTCCAAACCAGTTCTTGATTGCCCAGATCTAACCCAGCCGTCGGTTCATCTAAAATAATAAGAGTTGGATTTGATACAATCGCGCGCAATAATGCAAGACGTTTTCTTTCGCCTCCCGAAAACTCTTCACCGCTTTTATGTAGCACAGTTTGACTCCCTTCAGGTAACCCTCTAATAATCGGCGTTGCATTTATAAGTTCACTATTTTTTTCTAACTGATTTTCTAAACCCTCTTCCCCGAAATACATATTCTCTGTTACCGTCGTTCGGAAAAAACGTGGTTCTTGCCACACTGTAGTCATACGAGCTTCATTACCATAATAAGCAATGCTACCGTTAGATGGTTTATACAAGCCCGTTATTAACTTTAAAAGCGTTGTTTTTCCTGCACCGCTTTCTCCCACAATCATAACGAGTTCACCAGGACGAATTTGCAAATCAATATTATGAATTCTGCATTTCTCTTCGTCATTCTCCTGAAATGAAACATTTGTTATCCTGATCCCCATCGCTCTTTCTACATTGCTATCTGCTGCTCGTTTATTTAAAAAGCAAAAAGCTCTATTTGCCGAAGCGACTGCAACTTGTGTCATTATTAATAAATCGCCCACATAACGGACAGGGAAAAAGAGCATCTCAATTGTCGCTAACACTGCAATGAGTGAACCAACTTCTATTTCTCCCCTCATTATTTTTTGTGCACCTATAATGAGAACAACAATATATGCTCCTGTTTCAATCACCGTTCCAACTACTCCAATGCAATGTTGCATCATCGTCTTCTTTACTTCTGATTTATACGATTGTGCCGTTACTTCTTTAAATAAGCGAATTGCCCATTTTTCTTTTTGTAAACTCCGCAAATCTTGTATCCCCTTTACAAACTGTGACACCATCTCTACAACACTTGAGTGATTTTTTTGAGAAACGCTTGCAATATCTCTTACCTTTTCTCCCATCAGTATTGGAACAATTGTACTTAAAAATAAAAACGGAGTTACCCACAATATAAACTGTATATCTATATGTTGTAGTGCTATGAAAGCTCCAATAAATTGGGCAATAGCGTGTATATATTCTATTAATATAGAGCCATATAATCTGACCCAGTTCGGAATATCAGACACGACCAAAGTTTCTAACTCTCCTTGCTTAATCTTCTCACTCTCTTCAAACGGTAATGAGAAATAGTGACGCAATAATTCTATACGTTTCGTTTGTAATATACGTTGACTCGCTTTTGAACTTATATAATCAAATAAAAGATTGTTCGCCCACATTAAAAAGTGACTACCCGCAAACAAAGCTATATATACATACGCACCTTTTAGCTCCCTTTGAATAAGATTGTCTACAATTAATCCCATGAAAATTGGGCGGGATAAATTTAAAATGGCAGCAATTATCCCACTACATACAGCTGCTATTACTAATATTTTTTCTTTCTGTAACGGTAACAAAATTCTTTTATATTCTTTCATGACGTTTCCTCCATTTTTCGTAGTAAAAAGAAAGGGATGAAACCAAATGGTTTCATCCCTTTCCATAAAATAAGGAAGCTAACTATTGTTAGCTTCCTTATTGTTCATTTCAATTATTTAGTTCGACACTTTAGACTCTTCAATTTTCTCACGAAGAACCATTTGCAGAATACCACCGTGACGGTAGTAATCAATTTCAACTTCACTATCGAAACGAGCTACTACTTCAAATTGTTTTTCGTTGCCATCTGCATCAGTTGCAACTACTTTTACAAGATCGCGCGGTCTAACTGTTTTGTCGATTTGAATTTCAAATGACTCGTTACCAACAAGACCTAATGTTTCAGCACTTTCGCCATCTTTAAACTGAAGTGGTAGTACACCCATTAACACTAAGTTACTGCGGTGAATACGTTCGAAGCTTTCTGCGATTACTGCTTTAATACCTAATAAGTTAGTACCTTTCGCAGCCCAGTCACGAGAACTTCCCATACCGTAATCTTTACCAGCAACAACTAGAAGACCTGTGCCATCTTCTTTATATTTCATAGCAGCATCATAGATAGATGTTACTTCACCAGTTGGCCAATATGTTGTATATCCGCCTTCTGTTCCTGGTGCGATTTGGTTTTTAATACGGATGTTCGCGAATGTACCACGCATCATAACTTCATGGTTACCACGACGAGAACCGTAAGAGTTAAAGTCAACTGGTTGTACGCCGTTTTCTAATAAGTAGCGTCCAGCTGGTGTATGCTTACCGATTGAACCTGCTGGTGAAATGTGGTCTGTCGTTACAGAGTCACCAAATTTACCAACTACGCGTAGGCCTGATAATGTTTCAACTTCACCTGGCTCTTTAGATAAACCTTCAAAGAATGGTGGGTTTTGAATGTATGTTGAATCATTATCCCAAGTATATAAAGCTTCGTTTGAAGTTTGGATTTCATTCCAACGCTCATTGCTGTTAAATACTTGTGCATATTCTTTCTTGAACAGTTCAGATGTAACAACACTTTGAACTACATCTTCAATTTCTTTAGCTGATGGCCAAATATCGTTGAAGTAAACAGCATTGCCATTTGCATCTTTACCGATTTCATCATTTTTCAGGTCAATATCAACAGTACCTGCAAGTGCATATGCCACAACTAGTGGTGGTGATGCTAAGTAGTTTGCTTTTACAAGTGGGTGGATACGCCCTTCAAAGTTACGGTTACCAGATAAAACAGATGTTACTAATAAGTCGTTTGCTGCGATTGCTTCTTCTAATTCTGGCGCTAATGGACCAGAGTTACCGATACAAGTCGTACAACCGTAACCAACTGTTTGGAAACCTAATTGATCTAAATATGTTGTTAAACCAGACTTATCTAAGTACTCAGTAACAACTTTAGATCCTGGTGCTAATGATGTTTTTACATACTCAGGTACTACAAGTCCTTTTTCAATTGCTTTCTTCGCAACTAGACCTGCTCCAATTAATACGTATGGGTTTGATGTATTTGTACAGCTTGTAATTGCAGCGATTGCAATTGCACCTGTTTTCATCGTTACTTCTTTATCTTCTAATGTAACCTTCACTCCTTTATCGAACTCTTGCTCATTAAATCCAAGTCCTTGTGTTCCAACTGGTGCTAAAACAGCTTTGTGGAACGCATCTTTCATATCTGAAAGTGGAATTAAATCTTGTGGGCGTTTCGGTCCAGAAAGGTTAGATTCGATTGTATTTAAATCAATTTCTACAAGATCAGTGTAGATTGGATCTTTACTGTCTGCTGTATAGAATAAACCGTTCGCTTTACAGTATTCTTCAACAACGCGAATTTGTTCTTCATCTCTACCTGTTAAACGTAAGTATTCTAATGAAATATCATCGATTGGGAAGAATCCACAAGTTGCGCCGTATTCTGGTGCCATATTTGAAATTGTTGCACGGTCAGCTAAAGGCATGCTCTTTAGTCCATTACCGAAGAACTCAACGAATTTACCAACTACACCTTTTTGACGTAATACTTGCGTTACTTTTAAGGCAACGTCAGTTGCTGTAGTACCACTTGGAAGTGTACCCGTTAATTTCACACCGATTACTTCAGGTACTGGGAAGTATGAAGGCTGTCCAAGCATTCCTGCTTCTGCTTCAATACCACCAACACCCCATCCAAGAACGCCGATACCATTAATCATTGTTGTATGTGAGTCTGTTCCAACTAATGAATCTGGGTATGCAACTAAGTCACCTTCAGCATTTTTCACAGCATGAACAACTGGTGCTAAATATTCAAGGTTTACTTGGTGTACAATACCTGTAGCTGGTGGAACTGCACGATAGTTATCAAATGATTTTTGTGCCCAGCTTAAAAATTTATAACGTTCTTCATTACGTTTAAACTCTAAGTCCATGTTGAATGCAAGCGCGTCTGCCGTACCCGCTCTATCAACCTGTACAGAGTGATCAATTACAAGGTCTACAGTAATTTCTGGATTGATTTTATCAGGATCTCCACCCATGTCTGCCATTGCTTTACGAAGCGAAGCCAAATCAACAACAGCTGGTACACCAGTGAAATCTTGTAAAATTACACGAGATGGTTTAAATGGAACATCGATATCTTGCACATCTTTCGTTCCCCATTTCGCTAAATTTGTAACATGCTCTTCTGTAATTACACGTCCGTCTACTTGACGAAGTACTGATTCAAGTAAAACTTTCACGGAATATGGTAATTGAGATACGTTGCCAACCCCTGCATTTTCAAGCGCTTTCAAATCATAATAATGATACGTTTTTCCATCTACTTCAAAAGTTGCACGTGATTGAAATGGATTATGTTTGACCATTATGTTTCCCCCCTGTTAAACGTGACTAAGTTGTCTGAATATAAAATGTAGACAAACTTTTCAATACCTTACGATAATATCTTATTACAACTTTCTAAATAAGTAAATAATAAGAAACTTATAGATTATCATAAGTTTTCTTTATGTTTCTAAATTTGAATAGTGTTCATGCTCCTTATGAATACTATTACCATAAAGTAAAGTGCTCTATTAGCGCTTTACTTATAGTTCATACACACTATGAACTGCTCATCATTCAACATACAAAAAAATGTTATAGAGGTGAAATAAAATGGGTAAAAGAAAAGCAAATCATACTATTTCAGGAATGAATGCAGCATCCGCACAAGGACAAGGTACTGGTTATAACGAAGAGTTTGCAAATGAAAACTTAACTCCTGCAGAAAGACAAAATAATAAGAAACGCAAAAAGAACCAGTAACGAAAAATCCCAAAAGGAACATTCACCTTTTGGGATTTTTTCTAATGTTTATAACGTAACAATTCTGAAACCGTTACAAATCGATAGCCTTGTTTTTTTAGCTCAGGTAAAATCTTGGCTAGTGCTGCTACCGTTTGACTACGATCATTTCCTCCATCATGTAACAATACAATATCGCCACTTTTAGCATTTTTCACTACATGATTTACGATAGATTCCACCCCTGGATTTGCCCAATCACGTGGGTCTTGATGCCACGACCATAGAACGGTTTGATAACCTGCTTCTTTTGCTGTTTTAAATACAGCATCGTTAATATATCCACCAGGAGGACGGAATAGCAACGGTTCTTTCACCCATTTTTCGAAAAATTTCTTTCCATCCAAAATATCTTTTTTTAATTTTTCATCTGATGAACTATTTGCATATAAATGATTCATCGTATGATTTCCAATCTCATGTCCCTCTTTTAACACTTGTTTCACTAAATATGGATTGCGCTGAACTCGAAATCCAATCATAAAAAATGTCGCTTCAGCCTTATATTGACGTAATAAATGTAAAACTTGTGGTGTATATGTTGGATCTGGTCCATCATCAAATGTAATGGCAATAATTTTTTCATTATTAGGTACTTCCCACGTTACATAGCCAGTTGGTTCTAGCTCTTTTCTGAGCAACATTTTCGCTTCCACTTTTTCAACTTGAAATATATGTACTGCGCATAATAAAGAAAAAACGAATAGAAAAATTTTCTGTTTTCGCATAATGTTCATTAAAGTAAGAGGTTGTCAAATACACAACAACCTAATTTACTTTTCTAATTGATCTACATTTCGCATTATATTTTGGAGATTATTTTCATATTGCTCAAGTTGTGGACGTTGTGTTTCTGAAGCTACCTCTAGTGCATTTTGAATTTGTTCATATGCTTCCTGAACCTCTTGGCGTAATTCTTTTAAATCATGACCGTAGTTTGGATCATTTTTCACAATGTTGTTAAATGCATTTTCTGCTTGTGTAACGCCTTGCTGCGCTGCTTGAAACGCTTGTTGTTTATCTTTATGATATGGCATTATATAATCCCCTTTCTGTAATAGTTAGTCCCAATTATCTTTACCTTTTTTTCTAAAAACATTCTCGTATAAATTTGCAAACTTCTCTCATTCTAAAAAGGAAGAGGAGGTGTCACATACAATGGGAAAAAACAATCGTGAAGCGAAAGAAAAAAAAGGACAACCTGAACCATTAAGCGGATCTCATAAAGTAAAAAACCGTAACCATTCACGCCAAAAACATCATGCGCATCATGATATGTAAAACAAAAAGTGCACACTAGCTATCTTTTCCACATACAATGTTTATATTTTTCCATTTATTCTTCACCCCTAATTCATTCATGCATAACATAGTATGAATTGAGATTTTACGGAGGGTGTCTTACATGGGCAAGAAAAAGAAGGATTGTCTTTTTCATGTTGATGGTTTCGAAGAATGGATGGATCAGTTTTGTTCTGACTCTTGTAGTAACTTTAGTTTCCCAAATCAAATTCATATTGACCTTTGCGAAACTGAACAAGAATACATTTTGGAAACAGATGTACCAAATGCCAATGAACAAAATGTAGTCATTAAAAAGATGGAGACAGGCCTAACCATTTGCATACTTCATAAAAACATTTCTTTGCAGCGAACTATCCCTTTACCCGCTAATGTTATTTATAAGAAGATGCTAGCCTGCTTAGAGAATGGTTTTTTGGCCATTCATATTTCCAAAAATGAAGTTGCTGATAAACATGAAAAGAAAGTTCTTTTTTCAAATTAAGAGTTAATATAATACAAACATAAGCCCCAGTTGGTACTGGGGCTTATGTTATTTCGCATGCATTTCTATATTAGAATTTCTATCATATCTTTTTTTCAATAAACCTTTTGTAACTAAAAGCACAGGAAATGCCACAGTTGAGAATATAGCTAATGCTGAAAATACTGCAAACCCATTTTGGTACCCGTAGTAATCGAGAAGTACTCCTCCAAACCACGGACCTATTACTGCTCCAATTCCCGAAAAGCCCATCGCACCGAAGTATGTTCCTTTTAGATACGCAACAGCAATATCATCAATAAATACATCCGTCATCGAAAACATTAAGACTTCTCCAATTGTAAAAATAATTGTACAAACGGCAGCACCTAGCATGGATTCTACTATTCCAAAGCCAAATAATCCCCCACTCACAAATAAAGCCCCCACCATAATGGATACTAACGGTGTATACTTTTTACAAATTTGAATAACAGGGTATTGAATTACGACTACAACAATCGCATTTAAAGCTAGCATATATGAAAATAATTTCACTCCATCCTGAAATATATGTGCATTTGCAAAATATTGAGATACTGTTGTCGTTAAATGAGAAAAACCACAATTACTCAAAATAATACCAACTAGTGCAACTAAAAATACGACATCCTTTCGCAAAATACGAATTGCCTTTAACATTGTGACAGGCTTTTCTGTATTTACTTTCTTTTTTTCAATCGGATACTTCTTAAATTGGAACGCTAATATAGCTGTATATAAAATGTATACTCCAGCTGCTACTAAAAACGGAATTGTTGATTTTGCGCTTCCAATCTGTAACCCGACAAGTGGGCCAATCGCTACTCCAACATTGATTGCACCGTAACGCAAATTATATACGAGTAAACGATACTCAGGTTTCGTTAAATCTGATAATAACGCTCTTGATGTTGGCTCAAAAAATGACCTACATAATCCATTCAAAGCATTTAATAAAAAGAAACTTAAAACATGATCTGCAAGTGAAAAACCAATGAATACAAAGACCCAAACGATCATGGACCATATTATAATCATATTTCGACCGAATCGATCTGATAAATTCCCTCCGATAAAACTAGCAAACACTCCAACAAGTGCACTCGTTCCGATAATAGCACCTGTCATTCCAGCTGATACACCTTTCACAGTCGTTAAATAAATTGCTAAAAAAGGAATACTCATTGACGTGGCGAACCTCGCAAATAAAGTCCCTATTATAATTGTCATTCCTAACGGATGAATATTTTGCAACTTCCCCTTCATCTTAAAAACCTACTCTCCCTGTTCTTACATAAAAAAAGAAAGCAAAGGATCTGCTTTCTTTTCCCTTTTTATACTTGCGCTGTTGATACCCGCGCTGTTCTCGTTATATCCATATCTATGCCATATGTAAACTGTAATTCTTTACAAACATCTTTAATTAATATTGCAACATTATACTTCTCATTAAATTGTAAAACGATGTTCTCCACTTCTTCATATGTATACTTATATTCGCCTGTAATGACACTTTTTAGATCAAAGCATTCGTTAATACAAAGTTGTACAAGTAGCTGGTCATATTTCTCTATTACATCTTCTTTCTTCCAAAGTAACTCTTTTACATATAACCGATCAAACTTCACACTTTCTCGATTACACTCCGTTAAAATCCGGGTCATTTCATTTAATTCTCGATACAATTCAGAAATATTTTTGCTTAAACTAAGCAGTTTATCTACGCCATTTTCATATAACATATTTATTCCACCCCCGCATTTTCTTCTTATTATAGCAAGAAAATTCTAAAAATAGTTTCTTTCTTCTGAAATATTAGGAAACTAATTTCAATTGCTTTACAATGAAACTAGTTAATGCGAGAGGAGAAAGAAAATTGGAGCACAAATTATATTACACTGACGCTTATAAGCAAGAATTTACTACTAAAATTATAAAGCAAGATTATGATAAAGACGGTAACTTATACGTTGTTTTAAACGAAACCGCATTTTATCCGACTGGTGGCGGACAACCACATGACACTGGAACTTTAAATGGTATTGCTGTACTTGATGTTGAAGAAGTCGACGAAGAAATCCGCCACTTCATTGCAGAACAATTACACACAGAAGACGTAGAAGGTAAAATCAATTGGGAGCGCCGGTTTGATCATATGCAGCAACATGCAGCTCAGCACATTTTATCTGCTGTTTTTTGGGACTATTTCAACATACCTACGATTGGATTCCATCTTGGAAAAGAAACGATAACAATTGATTTAGAAACAGAAAATCTGCATGCAGAAACGGTTGAAAAGGCAGTACAAATTGCCAATAAAATCGTTTTTGAAAACCACCCAATCCGTATAGAGTGGATGAACTTAGAAGAAGCAAAAACATTACCTCTTCGTAAAGAACCAACTATGACAGAGAATATACGTGTTGTTATTATCGAAAATTACGACTACAATGGCTGTGGTGGAACCCATCCGAAACGCACTGGTGAAGTTGGTCTTATTCAAGTACTAGGATGGGAGCGCAATAAAGGTGGTATACGCTTAACCTTTATCGCTGGTTGGCGTACACTTAAATTAATGGGGCAACAGCAACAAATTATGAAAGATGTTTCCAAACAATTAAACAGTAGCGAAACTGATATCCCAGCAAAAGTGGCACAGCTTCTTACCTCTCAAAAGGAAAACGAAAAAACAATACAAACAATGAATGAAAAATTATTATTTGCAGAGGCAAATGAATTACTGCAACAGCCCACCGAAATACATGCTGGGTTACTTATTTCTAAAGCATTTACAGATCGTTCTATGCAAGAAGTTGCAAAAATATCAGCTATCATTACAGAACAACAAGAGCATGCAATTACGTATTTCGTTATTGAAAATGATGACAAACTACAATGTATTCTCGCTTGCGGAAAAACAGTAACGCTCGATATGAATGCTCTTTTAAAAGATGCTCTTCCTGCAATTGAAGGAAAAGGTGGCGGAAATAAAAAGAGTGCACGCGGCGGCGGAAAAGCGGTTATGAACGGGGACGAGTTTTTAAATCAGCTTGTTTCTTCTTTACAGTCAGCAGTGTAAAACATGTTTATGAAGGATAGCTAACGGCTATCCTTCAACTATATTTACAGGCCTATATGTTGTTTCAACCCATGATAACTCCCTGAATTTGCAAAACCGCCACTTATAAGATTGATAAAAGTTTCCGAAAAACCATAATAACTTAATTCGTTAATCGGTACCATTTGCACATCATGAATCGGATTATGATCGAACTCGTTAGAAGATAGTGTAATTTCACCTTCAATCCTTTCAAGCAGAAACGTAATATGTAACAAAGATGGACTAGCATCTGGTTTATCACAAACATAGAGTAGCTTCTTAATTTTAACTTCTAATCCTGTTTCTTCTCTCATTTCTCGAATCATCGCTTCTTCTAACGTTTCACCATTCTCTACCCTTCCTCCAGGTAAAGACCAATCGCGATTAGCCACTTTTTGCTTTACTAGCAATACTTTTTCATCTTCAATTGAAATTCCCGTAACACGAACTTGCATTACATTTTCCATATGTAATCTCCTCTTCCTGTTATATTTACAAATTAATCCTTCCACAAAGAGAACATACGTTTTATAATTAAAGAAAATTATGGAAGAAAGAAGTTGTTATATTCATGCGTCCACCTTTAACAAAATCTATATCACTTGAAGATTTTCAAAACTATTATTGGTTAAAAGCAGAACTGCAAACATTTTGTCGCGAGCATGGTTTGCCAGCTAGTGGCTCTAAGACCGAAATAACCGAGCGTATCTCACATTATTTAACTACGGGGAAAGTCTTAAAAAACAGCTCTGTGCCAAAAGTGAGCAAAGCTCCCCTCTCTTATAAAGACCTTTCTCTTCAAACGATTATTACTAAAAATCACCGCTGTAGCGAAGATGTTCGTGCTTTTTTCAAAGAAAAAATCGGAACAAACTTCCGCTTTACAGTAGCTCTTCAAAAGTTTTTTAAAGAGAATGTTGGAAAAACATATGAAGACGCGATAACATTTTGGTATGAAGAAAACGAACGAAAAAAAGATCCTACTTATAAAACAACGATCAGCGCGCAATTTGAATACAATCGCTTTACTCGGGACTTTTTCGAAGATCCAAATAATAAAGGAAAAGCAAAAGCTGATGCGATTGCTGCTTGGAACGAAATGAAAGCGAAGCCTGGCAGCAATGTTTATGTTCCTCAAAAAGTAGAAAACTAGTTACCTCACTAGTCTTCTACTTTCTCAAATAATAGCGCAATCCCTATCCCGCCTCCAATTCCTAATGTAGCAATTCCATATTTCATAGACTCTCTTTGAGCCTGATAAAACAAACGTGTTACAAGCATAGCCCCAGATGCACCGTACGGATGACCGAGCGCAATTGCCCCACCATTTACATTTAATTTTTCATACGGAATTTGTAACTCTTTTGCGCAAGCAACAACTTTTGAGGCAAATGCTTCATTTATTTCAAAATAATCGATGTCCTCTACTTTTACATTCATTTCGTTTAATAATCTGTTCACCGCAAATATCGGACCAGTCCCTGGAAGATTGGGATCCACTCCCACTACAGTACTACGAACGAAACGAAGGACAGGTTTATAACCTAACTTTAAGGCTTGTCCCTCTTCCATTACAAGAACAGCACATGCCCCATCATTTACACCACATGCATTACCTGCCGTCACTGTTCCATTTTGTAAAAATGCGGGCTTTGTTCTTTTAATGATTCGTTCATAATTCATTTCTGGCTTTATAGATTCATCTAATAATCCATTAAAAGAAAATATTTCATCATGTATATATCCTTTTTCTAACGCTTGCAGTGTCCGCTTATAACTAAGACAAGCGTACTCGTCTTGCATTTCTCTCGTTATGTTATAACGCTCCGCAACATATTCAGCAGCTACTCCCATGTCAGGATTACCAATTGTTTCAGGTGAAAATCTTGCTCTTTTTTGAAAAGGTGACGTACTTGTACTCTCTACTCCTCCGGCGATATAGCAATTACCTGCCCCGCCTTGAATGAGATGACACGCAGTTCGAATTGCTTCTAAACCAGCACCACATTGCCGATCAATCGTTACACCAGGAATATGATAGCCAAGTCCTGCCTCTAAAGCAGATAATCTTGCAACATTCCCTCCTGGCCCAACAACATTTCCTAATATAACATCGTCTATCTCTCTCTTAATTCCTTTACTTAAAAACGTAAGAAGCGGCGTTGCTAATTGCTGAACTTCATACTCTTTTAATATCCCATCCTTCTTACCGATAGGTGTTCTTTTCGCCTCTACAATAACTGCCTTATTCATATGTTTTCTCCCGGTTTTCAATCATACTTTTTGCTTCCATACGAGCGATTTTCCCACTATTTGTATAAGGTATTCCATCTACAAAATGCCATTCTTTCGGTATTTTAAACGAGGATAATCGTTGTAAGCAAAAACTCTTTAATTGTTGTTTCGTAGCACTTCCTTTTACGATCGCGACGGGCTTTTCACCCCAGTAACTATCTTTCACACCAATTACAACTATTTCATCAACAGCTGGGTGTTCATGTAATACACTTTCTATTTCTTCTGGATAAATATTGATTCCTCCAAATAAAATCATATTCTTCTCTCTACCAACAATATATATAAAGCCTTCTTCATCTTCATAGCCTACATCTCGCACTGTCATCCAGCCATCTGCATTCAACTCCCGTGTTAAAACCCCATCTATTATGTATCCCATAAAAAACTGATCACTTTTCACATAAACAGTTCCTATCTCGCCTTTTTGTACTTCTTCGCCTGCTTCATTACATATTCGAACTTGCACATTGTGACAAGGTTTTCCTACTGAATTTGGCCTTCTTTCGCTTTCTGCATCGACTAGTGCTGTTACAAAACTTAACTCTGATGCACCATAAAATTCATATCTTTTCGCATAAGGAAATATATTCTTTATTTTTTCTTTCGCTTCAGCTTCCCATTTCGCTCCTGATGAAATAATTTTCATTTTATTTTCTATTAATCTATTTTCTTTATATAAAGATTCAAGCATTGTCGGAACTGTATACATAACCGATATATTTTCAGTTTCTAACTTATCTAATACTTGATTCGGAATGAACTTTCTCATAATGTGCACCGTTTGTCCTACATATAATGCACTTATTGCCCCGTATAAGAAAAGAGAATGAACGAGCGTCCCAGCTATTAAAATTGAATCCTCCATTTTCATATGAAAGTCATGTACATTACAATCAAAACTATGAACCCACGATTGCTGTGCACGTAAAAATGCTTTTGCTTTTCCAGTTGATCCTGATGTAAATCCCATATAAAAGGGAGCATTTCGTAAACTTTCTACAGTGGAATGTGTAGGAAGATATTTCTCTATCATTCTTTTCCACTCATCAATTTCAATTACTCTTCCTTCTTCATCAGGTAGATCATTTACCTTATATCGTTCTGTCACAATCATATCCAGATTACTGATCTCAATTCTTTCTCTGAGCTCATCTTGTTTCCACTTTATATCTAACGGAACACAAACCCACCCGGCCATAGCGGCACCAGCGAATAGTTGTAAAAACTCTATACGATTTTCTAATAGGATTGCTATTGTTTTATTCTTTGATTCTGTTGCGTGCAACCAGTTTGCTACTTTACAAACTGATTCGAACCACTCTTTATATGTTAAAACTCTATCATTTTCCTTTATCGCTATTTTATTTGGTTGTAAAGAGGCATGCTTTTTGTATTCTTTTGTAATACCCATATGAGACGTCCTTTCTTTACAAAAATAATAAAAAGAAACACGGAATTAACGTGTTTCTTCCCTTTATCATCCCGCATTTGTATATTTTCCATTCTTTAAAGCGGGCGTAATAATATGTTTCAATGAACGATGTAATTTTGTTACGAGAATCGCCGCGATAATTGCTTTTATACAATCCCCTGGTAAAAACACAGCACTCACTTTCATTGTCTCCCATACAGAAACATCCATTAAAAACGCTTGTACAGTAATACCAAATACATAAACTACGAAAATACCACCAATTATATTAATACATAATACTTTTATAATAGAAACTTCACGTAAACGCTCAATTAAATAACCAATAACAAACGCTCCAATGATGTAACCAAGTAAATATCCTGCACTTGGCCCAACAAATACACCAAGGCCACCGCGTCCACCAGCAAGTAATGGTGCTCCAACTCCTACAATAAGTAAGAAAATAAGCTGACTTAATGCACCAAGGCGTGACCCTAACAATCCACCCGCAAGCATAACACCGAGTGATTGCAATGTAATCGGAACTGGTGTAATAGAAAGAGCAATCGGAGGTATTAACCCTAACACTCCCATAATAGAACTAAATAAAGCGACGAAAACTAATTTTTTTGTATGCATATTTTCTTCTCCTGTTTGTAAACTTAAAAGTGTTTTTAGGTAACATATCACGAAAATTATATTATCTTTCCACCCTTCTTTTGTCAACTTTTATTTCATTTAAGTTTACAAATAAGAATTCACTTATTTCTCTCTATGCAAATGCTCCAGTTCTTTCCGAAGCGCCTGTTTCAAAAACTTCCCAACAGATGTTTTCGGTATTTCTTCCATAAATACAATATCATCTGGTAACCACCACTTCGCAAACTGTGGTTTTAAAAACTCATATATTTCTTCTTTTGTAACCGTACTATTTTTCTTTTGAACGACGCAGGCAATTGGTCGCTCTTGCCACTGAGGGTGAGGAATCGCAACGACGGTCGCTTCAAATATAGCATCATGTGCCATTAAAGCATTTTCAAGATCGACCGAAGAAATCCATTCTCCCCCGCTTTTAATAACATCCTTCGTACGGTCAACAATTTTCACGCAGCCTTCCTCATCAACCGTAACGACATCTCCTGTATATAACCAACCATCACGAAAACCTTCGACAGTACGATTATCGTTATAATAGCTTTCAGCGATCCATGGCGCTCGTAAACATAGTTCTCCCATCTCCGTACCATCCCACTTCACTTCACCATTTGTACCGACTACTTTCATCTCTACACCAGGGACAAGATACCCTTGTTTTGATCTAATTTCTAATTGCTCTTCATACGATAATTCTGTTTCATAACTTTTTAAACGTGCAAGTGTTACGAGTGGGCTCGTTTCAGTCATACCATATGCATGTATGAATGGAACATTATGTTTCTGTTCAAATGCTTTAATAACGCTTTTCGGCGCAGCTGCACCTCCGCATAGTATTCTCGTCATACTAGATAAATCGTAACTATTATTTTCTAACTCTTGTAATACGCCGAGCCAAATTGTCGGCACACCCGCAGCTAACGTCACTTTTTCTGATTGAATCATCTCTAATAAAATTTTCGGGGTAAACATCGGTCCAGGAAGAACTTGTTTTGATCCAAACCAAGTAGCCGCAAAAGGAAGTCCCCAAGCGTTCACATGAAACATCGGGACGATTGCCATTGCTGCGTCACTTTCCGATAAAGCAGCTGTATCAGCTAAACCGAGTGCCATACAATGCAATACAGTACTACGATGCGTATATACAACACCTTTTGGGTTTCCTGTAGTCGCTGACGTATAACACATACCAGCAGGTGTATTTTCATCAATATCTTTTACAAATTGGAAATTGGGATCGCCTTCTTCTAATAGCTTTTCATAATGATATACAGGCTCCAGCATAGTATTTGGAAGTTCATCTTTATCAGTCATAATAATGTAAGCTTGTACAGTTGATAATTGTGATTGAATATTTTCAACGAGCGGTACGAGATCTTCATCTATAAGTAGAATTCGGTCTTCTGCGTGCTGAATAATGTATGAAATATGTTGAGGAGATAAACGAATATTAATCGTGTGCAAAACAGAAGCAATACCTGGAATAGCAAAATACGCTTCTACATGTCGATGATGGTTCCACGCTAATGTTCCTACAGGTTCACCTTCTTTAATTCCAAGCTTTTTCAACGCACTGGAAAGTCTTCTCGTCCTTTCCCCTAACTGCTTATATGTTAACGTTGTAACTGTATCATGTGTCCGTGAAACAATTTCTTTCTTCGAAAACAGTTTCTCTGCTCTTTCCATCATAGAACTAATTGTTAGCGGTACATTCATCATCATATTTGTTATATCCCCCTTTAAAGCGTTTTCATTTTTCGTTTATTATAACAGACTTCCGCAAATGGTTACGACATTTTTCTGTTTTTTCTGAATTATTTCTTTGGAAATAATTCAGAACGATAAAAAACATGTTTTGAATACATTGATTCGAAACATGTTTTTTATCTTTTATAAACTATCTACCTTTTTTCTTACTTTCTTTTTCAGTTTAAAAATAAAACGATTACTGTATTCCTTATTTTCTACTAAAATTCGATATATCTCCCATACTCCTAACACACGAACAAAAAGATAAACTCCGATAGCAATAAGTACAACACAGTACGGATAATACTGAACTAATTCCCCTGAAGTGATATGCTTTTTCTCAAACAAAAACGGGATCGCACCTGCTGCTATAAAACAAAATCCAACGATCATTACCGCAGCATACTTCTTCTTAATAATCACATATCTTTTTGTCAATTCTTTTAGAAAGTTTTGATCAAATAGTAGTTCTTCCTTTTTCAATACATTGTATCGACTCTCTTCTATCGTTACAGGTGCCATCATTGCTCCAATTCCAAGAACAGCAATGATAATGACAAGAAATGTCGACATTGTTGCATTTTCTTTAAATAATAGATACGGTATTGTAGACAAAATAAGCAAACTAAACCCTAACGCTATATATTTTGAAATCTTTTGTCCGTACACTATATACCCTTCTGCCATTTCCTGACTTACGTAATAGCCATCCACATTTTCATTACTTTGCTCTGCAGTTTCTTTTAATAAATAGTCGAGTGATACTTCAAAAACATTTCCAATCATTATTAACTTTTCAGTTTCAGGAAAACCTTGACCGTTTTCCCATTTACTAACCGCTTGCCTTGTTGTGTTTAATTTTTCAGCTAATGCTTCTTGAGAAAGGCCCTTTTCCTTTCTTAATTTAAAAAGCTTTTCACCAAATCCCATATGTGTGCCCCCCTTTGTTTTCTTACCTAAATTGTATGTAGACATTGCCCTTATCTCTATCTTCCCGGGGTTGCACTTTGTCAACTTACGGTTGCGATTGTGTTATTTAGTGGTTTTATAGACGATTTAGCTATTTTCCTTCTATGATTATGGCGTTAATAAACCAAGACCCCTTAACAACCAATTATAACAATTAAAGGTAATTATTGTTATGAAAAATAAAAAAACTCCTTTATTCATTTAAAGGAGTTTTTTATATGAAATATTTCATTTATCCATATATCTTTCTCGAGATATACAATATCTTTTCGTGTCACGATACTTACCTTTAATGAACATATCCTTTTGAATCGTGCACTCGTACTCCATATTCAAACGTTTCATTAATTTTTCAGATGCTTCATTTTCTGAATCACATCCCGCTTCAATACTATTAAGATGCAACTCATGAAAACCATAGTAGAAAAAAGCTAATGCAGCCTCCGTAGCTAATCCTCTTCCCCAATATTTTCGAGATAAGGCGTATGCAATTTCTGCTGTATGTGTGACCAAATCATATTTTATAAATCCACACGTGCCTATAAGTTTCTTCTCCTCTTTTAATACAATTCCAAGAGGTGCTACTTGCCCTCCATTATATTGCCCCACAATTTCTTCTATATAGTTATATGTGTCACATAACGATCGATGAGCATCCCATACAGTAAAAGTTGTCATCTCTTTATCTGTAGCATACTCATATATATGTAAACTATCACTCATATTCATTTTCCTTAACATAAGTCGTTTCGTATACAAAGTTGGATATGACCACTTCTCAATAATCATAAAGGTTTCTGTTTAAACCTTTCATAATTCCTTACCTTTAATAAAAGGATATTCCCACAATCTGTACAAATATAAGCATCCACCGGTGAAGATGTGAACATCGTTTCCTTTTTCCGTATTTGTGCATATCCAACAAACTCACCTTCTCCTATATTTTGAGAACCACAATTAGAGCATGTCTGCACGTCTTTCTGTTTCATGAGAGCACCACCTTTAATCTGTTTCTACTCCCTTCGACAGTTCAATTCCATTTCCCTTCCAAAAAACTTCTTATTCTCCTACATTACAACAGGAATCTCAAAACAAAAATCGTATATATACTATGAAATATATTTATTAACGGAGGAATTTTATGACTACTGTTATGACACTCGATATAGCAACAGAAATTGAAAATGCAGAAATTGATATGCTCTCTTCTAGATTAGAGAGACTACAAACAATAAGCGGAAACCCCATGCAAGTGCAAATAAAAAAATTCGGTAGCGCCACTGCCTTTTCATCAAAAATAATTGCTGGTCCTGCTTTTAATACGGTAAAAGGTATTACAAATGCAGATGCGATTGATGCAATCATTTCTTATTATGAATCACTACAAATCCCTTGTCGTTTTGAAATTACCCCAGCACAAGGTACAACTGAATTATTTCAATACTTATCTCAAAAAGGGTTTTATCAATCTAGCTTCCATACCGCTTTGTATAGTATACCGAGAGAGGGTTCATCACTTCTTCCTTCTAATATTACAATACGAAAACTAAAAGAAAATGAGTTTGATATTTTTGCAGACATTTATGTATGTGGATTTAATATGCCATCCTTTACAAAAGATAGCGTGCGCCAAAATAATGAAATTCTTTACAATGAACCAGGATGGCATTTTTTCATAGCTGAAGTTCAAAATATCCCTGCTGGTATTGGTGTCCTGTATATAAATAAGGGTGTCGCATCATTAGCTGCTTCTGCTACTTTGCCAGAATTTCAGCGTAAAGGCTGTCATACTGCATTAATTCAAAAACGAATTAAGACAGCTATTGAATCCAATTGTACTTTAATAGTTGGACAAGCAAGGTTCGGTAGCGGCAGTCAAAATAACATGGAACGTGCCCACATGAAAATTGCTTATACAAAATCAATATGGACCGCAAGAGACATATTATAATTTACTTTATTTCTCCTTCCGTTACATTTTTAAACATTTTATGACAATTCCTTTTCTATCCTATTAATCATTTGAATATTCCAACTAGATTTGTTACGCTATTACTAGGTACATCATTCAACTTGCACTATGAAAAGAGAATTCTAATCAAACTACAAGGAGGAGAAATGTATGACTAAGCATGAACACGGTTTAAAAGAAAAAGTAGAAGGTGCCATTGATAAGGTAAAAGGCGAAGTAAAAGAAGCTGTTGGGAAAGTAACTGACAATAAGAAATTACAAGCTGAAGGAAAATGGGATAAGGTGAAAGGCACTGCTAAAGATACAGTTGGTAATGTGAAAGAAAAAGTACATGAATATAAGGAACATAAATAATAAAAAACACGTTGGATGAATTTTCATCTAACGTGTTTTTTATTTTACTTTATATACATAATGAACCAAATGACATATGATATATTTTTATTTCTCTATGTTCTTTGTAAGCGGTTCTTTAAAGGCATTTCTATTCCATACAACAAAAACAATAAGAGAAATAATAAAGAATGCAACAAGACATATACCCAGATAATCAAAATTAACTACTTGTATGAGATTCCAAAACGGGCCCTGTAAATTATAGCTTTCAATAAGCAAAGATAATAGTTGATATCCCCCTATTAAAAAAGCCGTAATAACAGATATTGAGGTAATTAATACATTATATGAATTTCTTATTCGACTATTTTCCATTGCCCACTTATAATTCGTATTCATGAATGTACTATCTAATGTATCCATCAATGACATTCCGGCAGCAAACAAAACGGGGAAAGCAAATATACTTACAAGTGGAATAGATTGACTTGTTGCAGTTACTGTAGAAAGAGCAATTAATCCAATTTCACTCGCTGTATCAAAACCAAGTCCAAATAAAAAACCGATTATATACAATTGCTTCTGACTATCAATAAACGTAAATAAGCGCTGTGTGAAACGATATATAAACCCTAAATTTTCTGGCTGTTTGTCCTCGTGGCTTCTCAACACTTTAATAAGGTACAACAGATTGGTAAGACCAATAATGATAAGGAATGTACTAGAAACGATTGTACCGATAATACCGCCTATAGTTGAAAAGCTCTCCATTCCATGTTTTGCCGTTTTTCCAATTAAAGCAATTAATACAATCATCGCAAATACTACCGTAGAGTGTCCTAATGAGAAGTAAAATCCCACCCCCTGTGAGTTTTTACCTTTTTCAATTAATTTCCGAACAGTATTATCAATTGCGACAATATGATCACTATCAAACGCATGACGCAACCCTAAAGAATATGCAATAATAGCCATTCCGATTATGCTATTACCTTTATATAGCGCCGGTAATAATAATAAAATTCCAAGCACATGAAGAAATATAATAATAACAAAAAAGTTGGTTGCCTTTTTCAGTTCACTTTTCCACATAGTTACTAACCCTTTCTACTTTAAATTGAATACTCTTGAAAAAGAAAAGTGCCATAATAAAAACTAAAATCGTTATAATAGTCGCTAAAATAATTACAAAATTATTTAACACGTCGGTATGATTTGTAAGTGTTAACAGAGCTGGTACTGTTGCAGTAATCCAAGATTCAATGAAGCAAACAATACCTACATAAATATGAATCTTCTTTTTCAATCCATCTTGTAGGAAAAATAAAAACCAAAGGAATGCCCAAAAGAACCAAATTATTGTACTTTGCAAACTACCACTCTCATGTAATTGATTCACAATTCCCATAACCGTTGCAATGATAGCAACCCAAAGAGAATAGTAACCTACACCTGAAGAATCAAGTTTTAATATATTCGTAAGACCAACATATAAATAAGTAAAACCAAATAAAAAAATAGTTCCATTAGATAGGATAGTCCACTCATCGGATTGACTTCCTGTAAATAATAAATATAATGGTGTCAAAGTTTGTAATGCCCCTACAAATAAATTAAAGTATCCTACACTTTTGCTATCAATAAGTTTAAAAGCTGCTAGTGAATTCATAAATAGAACTGCACCGACAAACAATAATCCCACATTAGTCATAGTATCCCCTTCTCCTACTTAATATTTTCGATAGGATGTTAATTCTTCATGTAGACAATTCTCTCTAACAAAACGATGACACTGAAAAAATATAGACTCCATATCCTCAGTATTATGACTAAGTATGCGAATGACAAAGCCTTTACATGGTGTAGAAGATATTCCAATTTTCATATTGTTAGTGTCAGAAAGTGATGTTTTCAATGTTGCAATTAAATCATTTGTAATGTTCTCATTAATAACTATGAAAGTACCATAATGGGAATATTGATTTAATATTCCCATTTGATCTAACGACTCTTTGAAAGGGTTTAGCAATAAATGATCGTATACTACAAGTTTATTTTCCATATATATTTTTGTTAACGAATCAAAATATTGGTATGTGAACTTCTCCATATTTGGCGACCAACCAGGCGTAACTGAATCGCATAAAATCAATGTAGAATTATTTTGCATATATATATTTGTTTTTTGCTTATATGCTGCATCCTTGTACATAATTAACGGGTCTGGTAAATACTCCATAACAGCATTCTCACCAATATAAAAATTCAATTCTTGCAAAGCATAACTATTTGGAGTCTTGTAAACTTTCGTTGCTGATTGGCTTGTTATATATGTTTTCGCATCTTTACCAACATTTATATTTATAAAATAGAAATCTCCTTTTAAATAGCCTCCACCAGAATTCATAATATAGTAATATGCTCTACCATACTCATCCAAATATATTGGCTGCGTTACTTTTAAGGCATCTTTATGATAAACCTTAATAGGTACGGTTTTATGTCTCTTTTCCATCATATCAATGTTTAAGACACCTGTAGGGGATTTCATTTTTTCAGTCCTTCTAACATAATGTTCTGTCTCATCCAATTTATTAATTCTTGTAAACCTTCCTCATCCTTCAAATTTGTAAAAAAGTATGGTTTATTATGTCGGTAATTTTTCGTATCCTGCTCCATAACTCCAAGATTAGCTCCTACATAAGGTGCCAAATCCGTTTTATTAATTACAAATACATCAGATTTGATCATTCCTTGTCCACCTTTACGCGGAATCTTTTCTCCCTGTGCCACATCAATAATATAAATTGAAAAATCCACTAGCTCCGGACTAAATGTGGCAGCTAAATTATCACCCCCGCTTTCAATAAAAATAATATCTAAATTATTATGTCTAATCATGAGTTCTTCAATTGCTTCAAAATTCATAGAAGCGTCCTCTCGAATTGCTGTATGCGGGCACCCCCCTGTCTCTACACCAATAATTCTATCTTCTGATAAAACACCTGTTTTCAATAAAATCTTTGCATCTTCTTTCGTATAAATATCGTTTGTAATTGCTGCAATTTCATAATCTGTATTTAGATGTTTTGTTAACTTTTCAACTAACATGGTTTTCCCAGCACCTACCGGACCACCGATACCAATTTTAATAGGCTTTATCATTTTATTCTTCCTCCCTATGACATGAAGACCCTTACATTTACATCTTCATGTTGCATTTGATTTATTTCGAATTCAGGATCATTCAATCCAAAATCTTCTAATGAAAGTATTTGAATTCTATCAATAGATTCGCAGATTAATTCATGGCATTCTTGTAATAGTTTTTGACCATCTGTTTGTCCAAGAGGAATGGCTCTCACACCGTTTTGAATTATACTTCCAACACTTGAGTATAAGAAAACTAAGAGCGTTTCTTCTATTGTCATTTTCAATTCCGCCCCTAATATTCCGTATACAATACTCGGATGACCTTGTAATTTATTACCCATAATATTTTCTTTATATATATTTAAATTTACAAACGAGAACAATTCACACAATAATTTAGAAGTACTTTTACTAATCATTCTATTTGCTTTTCTACATTCAAAAGGCAATGTTTGTGCTGTTATTAAATCATCTAAAAATGTAATTTGTTCTCCCTCATTATTCTTAATGGCTTCGTAAGTATATTTGCAAATTAAGCCGTCCGTGTATGTTAATTGGACTTTTACATATCGATTAACCCATTTGAAAAACCCGTCTTTATTTGTAACTTGTCCCTCTTGAATAAATGTTTCTAATCCAAAAGAGTGACTAAAACTTCCTGTTGGGAAGTTCGAATCACTAATTTGGAGTAGGTTAAATATGTTTGTGCGAAGCATGCTTGAACGGTTTTGGTAATACTCTATTTTCTTTTTGATAAGGAACACCTTCCTTTTTAAGTAAATCTTCTACTAAGTAGTCGTTCGCCAAAATCATGCACCCTTCATCGAATTGTGCTGGTAAATGTCTATTCCCTAAGTTATGAGCAATAATCCCCATTTCTTTTATTGATTTTGGAGTAATTACAATTACCTCTTCTGGTAATACTTCAATATACACAATTCGATTTTCATCTTCATATAAAATATCACCGTTCTTTAATGTTTCTCCACTATCTAAAGACACCCCAATTTCAAAACCAGATTCTGAATATAATTTCTGAACTCTCTTCAGTAAAAGCTCACTAGAAATTAATATCTTATCAAGATGCTTTTTTGTGTTTGAGAAATCATTCATATTGCATACGTTGTTATTAATTTTTTCAATAATCATTTTATCTCCCCCGTTATATCAAAATAAAAAATATCTTTGAGCCATAGGTAGTACATCTACTGCTTCACACGTGATTACTTGTCCATCAACTTTAACTTCATATGTCTGCGGATCTACTTCAATTTCTGGTGTTGCATTATTTAACTTCATATCTTGCTTCGAAATCTCTCTCGTATTTTTAACAGGTAATACAACTTTATTTAAACCTAATTTTTCTTTAATATTATTCTCATAAGCTACTTTCGATACAAATGTAATCGAACTTGACTGTACTGCTTTTCCATATGCACCAAACATCTTTTTTTCATAATATGGTTGTGGGGTAGGAATTGAAGCATTCTCGTCTCCCATTAATGCCATCACTACCATTCCGTTTTTCAAAACCATATCTGGCTTAACACCGAAAAATTGTGGATCCCATATTACAAGGTCTGCATACTTTCCTATTTCAATAGAGCCCACGTATTCTGAAATCCCATGTGTAATAGCTGGATTAATTGTATACTTAGCTATATAACGTTGAATTCTATTATTATCGTTATATTCTTTATCTCCCTCTAAACTACCAATCTGCTTTTTCATTTTATCGGCGGTTTGCCAATTGCGAATAATAACCTCTCCAACCCTTCCCATCGCCTGTGAGTCAGAGCTAATCATGCTGAAAACCCCTAAATCTTGCAAAATATCCTCTGCCGCGATTGTTTCTTTTCGAATCCTTGAATCTGCAAACATTACATCTTCTGGAATATTCGCTTTTAAATGATGACATACCATGAGCATATCTAAATGTTCATCCAGCGTATTCACTGTATATGGCAAGGTCGGGTTCGTTGATGATGGTAAAATATTATTCAGCGCAGCAATCTTTATAATATCTGGTGCATGCCCACCTCCAGCTCCTTCAGTGTGGTACGTATGAATAACACGATTATCAATAGCTTTTATCGTTTCTTCCACAAAACCACATTCGTTTAACGTATCCGTATGAATAGCGACTTGAATATCATATTTATCAGCAATCTGTAACGAGTGATTAATTGCTGACGAAGTTGCTCCCCAATCTTCATGGATTTTCAATCCGATAGCCCCTGCAAATATTTGTTCTTCCAGGGCAGGTAAACTTGAACTATTTCCTTTCCCTAAAAATCCAAGATTTATAGGAAAAGCTTCTGCTGCTTCTAGCATTTTTCTTAAATTCCAAGATCCAGGTGTTATTGTAGTTGCCTTAGTCCCTTCTGCCGGTCCTGTTCCCCCACCAATTAAAGTTGTTATACCTGAAGCCAATGCCGTATCAATTTGTTGTGGGGATATGAAATGCACATGTGTATCAATACCTCCAGCTGTAACGATTTTCCGCTCACCAGAAATTACTTCCGTTGATGTTCCAATGATGATATCAATATTATCCATAACTGAAGGATTACCACTCTTACCAATTGCTGAAATCTTCCCATCTTTTATACCAATATCCGCTTTATATACTCCCGTATAATCAATAATAATTGCATTCGTAATAACAACATCCACAACCCCCTGTTCTCTTGTAAGTTGTGAATTTTGTCCCATACCATCCCTAATTGATTTTCCTCCACCAAAGACAGCTTCATCACCATATACAGTGGCATTTCGATCAACATGTGCGAATAATTGTGTATCCGCTAAACGAATAGAATCTCCTGTAGTTGGACCATATAAATCAGCATATTGTTTACGTGACATCTTAAAACTCATGCTATCTCCCTCTTTTTGTGTAAGATTGAATATCGCCATCCACTTTATTTTTAAATCCATATACTTCTTGTTCCCCTGAATATGGAACTAGTTCAATCGTTTTTTCATCTCCAGGCTCAAATCTTACCGCTGTACCTGCTGGAATATTTAAATGTTGTCCAATTGCTACACTGCGATTGAATTTTAACGCCTCATTCACTTCATAAAAGTGGTAATGAGATCCAATTTGAATGGGTCTATCTCCCTGATTTATTACTTTGACTTTCATTGCTTTTTTATTTCCATTACACACTATGTCTTCTTTCGCAAGGATATATTGCCCTGGAATCATAACATTCACTTCCTTTAATGAATTGGCTGATGAATAGTTACTAATTTTGTTCCATCAGGAAAAGTTGCCTCAACTTGAATATCTGATATCATGTCTGCAATACCATCCATAACATCTTCAGCACTTAAAATGTTTTTTCCAAGTTCCATTAATTCCGCTACATTTTTACCATCTCTTGCTCCTTCCAAAATTTCATACGTAATAATAGCGATACTTTCTGGATAGTTTAACTTAAGCCCCCTCTCCTTTCGTCGATAAGCTAAATCAGCCGCAACAACTACTAGCAGTTTATCAATTTCTCTTGGCGTTAATCTCATTACAATCTTCCTTTCTGAAGTATTTTAAAACTAAGAATATTCTAAAAATAAAAGATGTATTTTCAATGTCTTTTCCGTGTTTTCCCTATGTTTTTTTATTTTCCTTCATTCTTCTCTAACACGTATAAATCTTCTTCGATATTCGTTAATTTCTCACTTACAAGCTTTCTTGCATCTCCAATTGCTTGATTGTATGCAAATGGTCCAACTAATTTAACCATTTCTTCTATTAAACGCTCTGCTTGGAAACGTCCAATTTCATCTAAATCTTCTTCAACGAAAAATTGCTGAATTTGCGCTACAAGCTCTTCTTTTTTATCATTTGGTATTTTTATATTCATCATCGTTGTTACTCCTCTATATTTAAGATAATATCTTCCTTAACTCTACCATAGAAAAACGATTACCAGGACAGCTTTTTGTAACTCCTTCTAACTCTCTATGACCTAGTATATTTTCTTTCTTTATAGCAAATTGCTTCATAAACATTTTGCATAAAGAATATAATGCATTCACTTGTGCAGGAGTTGGATCGTATTTATCGAAATTTCCCGTCATACATATTCCAATTGTATGACGGTTATGGTCTTTCGCGTGCGCTCCAATATGTAAACCTCGCCCTTCCACTACAGTTCCGTCCTTTTCGATAAAATAGTTGTAACCAATCCCGCTCCACCCTCTTACAGTTTGATGAAATCCATGTGTTTTATACACGTCCCATCCATCTTCAGCTGTATGGTGGATAATCAGTTGATTTACTTTTTCTAAAGGAACTAATTCATCTTGAAATGTTAGATTGACATATTTAATTTCCATTTGAACTGCCTCCTCTTAAAAATCAATCATAATAATCGTTTTATCATCTGGTTTTATTCTCTTTTCCCCTTCCAGCTTTTCAATGATTGCTACATATTCGTTTATACTATTCTTTCTTATATATGCAACAGTTTGTTCTAATGACCAATCTGGGTGGAATAACCCGTCTGAACAAATAAAAATTCCACTCACTTCATCTATATGTAATTCACCATGTTGTAAATAATGTATCGCTTCTTTCATTCCATTTGCAACTGAATAACCATTTGGCATATTTGCAAGATAACGATTGTATTTTAACTGTTCTCGCACATCTTGAAAAACATATTCTTCTGGTACAGATAACCCTTTTTTACGATCTTCTTCCCTCTTCCTTTTTGCTCGTTTACTAATTCCTTCAACTGTGTCTTTCGTTAATACTTGCATCGTTCCATTTTGAAAAGTTGCGACAATCATACAGTCCCCAAGCTGCGCATATTCAATTTTCTCACCAACTATTTGAACTGCCGCGATACATGTGCACCACAAATGCTCTTTTTTTCTCGTGTCTACTTCATATTCTAACATTTTGCTTTGTAATGCTTCATTTGCTTTGGTAACTGCAAATTGTAAACTATGATTCTCTCGTAATGCAGTAAAATAATTTGCAAATAAATGCGAAGCGATGTATGCTCCATTATGTCCATTTTCATCACGAAACGGGACAAGTGGTGTTGCACCGTCACATACACCATAAATCTTTTTATCTTTATTACAAAAATAAGAATCCTCACATTCTTGCTTCAACGGGCTTTTCTGTTGATATGTTTTTATCTTCACAACTGTATCCCCTTTCAAATGATAAAATACTCAAATTCTTTCGATTAATCTAATTTACCAAAATAAACTGTTTTTACCCAAAACTTTCAATATCATATATAATCTTGAAATAATATGAATTTTTCAGTGAAGGACGGGAAAGAAATGGTCAGATTCCTTGGTGTTATTATCGGTTCTATTATTATTGCGGTTGCCTTTAATCTTTTCCTTATCCCCCACAAAATTTTAAGTAGTGGAATTGGCGGAATTGCTATTATTTTAGGGATTGTAACCCCTGTAAACACAGGCATTATTAACTTTGTATTAAACTTACCTATCCTTATTTTAGGGTACATAGGCCTTGGAAAAAAAGTAATTTTTAACACAGTTGTCTCTGTAGTTGTATTATCTGTTGCATTATACTACGTTCCAGTAAAAGTCGTAGCAACAGATCCATTGTTATCTTCTATCTTCGGGGGTGTCATCGCCGGAGCTGGTATTGGTCTTGTTTTTAACTGTAATGGATCCACTGGTGGATTTGATATTATCGGTATGCTTTTATCCCGCAAGCGAGACATTAAACTTGGCGGATTCCTTATTATTTTAAATGCAGTCGTTGTAATAATCGCAGGATTCTTCTTCACCTGGGATGTTGCACTTACAAGCTTACTTTCAATTTATGTAACTGGTAAAGTAATTGATGCTGTTCATACAAAACATCGTAAAGTTACACTTATGATTGTAACAAATGAAGCAGAAAAAATGAAAAAACAGCTTCTTTCAACTGTTGTACGTGGAATAACGTTACTTGATGGCGAAGGCGCTTATTCAAGCGAGAAAAAGCGTGTACTTATGACGGTCGTTTCTCGTGAAGAATTAGCAAGTATGAAACTTACAATTTCTGAAATTGACCCGAATGCATTCGTTAATATTACAGAAACTGTAGAAGTGTTAGGACTTTTCAGAAGAAGTTAAAGACTAGGTGGGAATACACCTAGTCTTTATTTTGCATAAATTCAATTCTGTTTCCAAACGGGTCTGATACGTAAAATCGAATTACATCTGGCCGTGCATAATCATCAATCACTTTTACACCTTTCTCTATAAGTGTTTGCTTAAATTCATTAATTTCATTCACATAAAAAGCTGGATGAGCCTTTTTAGCTGGTGTAAAGTTCCGCTCGACACCAATATGGATTTCTTGATTTCCACATTTAAACCAACATCCACCTCGTTTTTTCAACTCTTCTGGCTTTGGAATTTCTACCATACCAATTTTATTCCCATAAAAATCACGCGCCTCTTCTTCACACTCTACAGGTGCAGCTACTTGCACGTGATCAATCCCTTGAATATAATTTTTCATTTTCTCTCCCCCTCCTCTACCCTAATGTTATACGGAAAACAGCCGTCTGTAACTTACAAAAGGGTTATAAAACAATATAAGCTCCCCTTATTACCATCCTGCATTCACTTTGCAAAAAAAATAAAAAAATAAAATTTATTCTATAACTTCCATTTTTTATAGAAATACACATCACATCTATATTATAGTTATGAATAGACAAATCTTTTTAGATGCTATTTGTACGGAGGAACTATTATGAGTCGTAAAAAATATTCACCAACTCAAAAAAAACGTCATCCGAACATTTCTAGACGTTTGCGAAACCATATACAAGATCGTTCATTAACAGAAATGTACGCATCTCTGTTCGAACATAATCCTGATAGTATTATTTCATTAAACTTAGAAGGAGTTATTCTACATATAAATCCTTCTGCCGAAAGAATATTAGGTTACACTTCTTTAGAATTAGAACAGAAAAATATTACCTCTATTTTAGGAGCCCATATTTCTGAGCAAGTATTACAAAATATAAAGAATACTGAAGCGGATAATCAACAAGAGTATATCTTATCTATTTATCATAAAAATGGATTCTTATTAGATGTTGTGACAAAACTAGTTCCTATTTTTGTTCAAAATCGTCTTACTGGTGTATACGCTATTATGAAGCCACTTGAAAAATCAGAAAGAATTGAGAATATGCTAAAAGAAAGTGAGAAGAGATTACGTACATTAGTAAACTCCATGCCTGCGTTTGTTATATTTAAAGATCATGAAGGGCGCTGGCTTGAGGCAAATGACTACGCACTTTCTTGCTTCAACTTCCATCATGTACCTTACCACGGGAAAAAAGATAGCGAACTCATTCAATATAATGAAGCATACCGAGAAGCTTTTTTACATTGTGAAGAAGTCGATGAACTAGCATGGCAACAAAGACAAATTCTTCATGGCGAGGAATTTATTATACATAGAGATGATTTCGATTTAATCTTAAGTATATCAAAAGTTCCGCTTTATCATCCTGATGGTTCTCGCAAAGGTCTTATCGTGATGGGGAGAGATGTTACAGAGCTAAAAGAAACTGAAAAGTTACTACGAAAATCTGAGAAGCTCGCAGTAGTCGGACAACTGACAGCTGGAATTGCCCATGAAATTCGAAATCCACTCACTTCCCTAAAGGGTTTTCTAACATTGCTCCTCCCTGAAATAAATGAGGAGCAAAAATGGTATATCGATGTTATGTTAAGTGAGATTTCACAAATGGAATCCATCACGAGTCAATTTATGGCGATGTCTAAGCCACAAGTATTATCTATCCAAACTTGTAACATACAAACTTTAATTGAAGAGGTAGTTACATTTATTTTACCGACTGCAATTATGCATAGCGTTCATATCATCATGGATCATTTTGATTACGTATATGATATTCAATGTGACGGTAACCAATTAAAACAAGTTTTTATAAACATATTAAAAAATGCGATAGAAGCGATGCCAAATGGCGGAAATATTTTCATCCAAACAAAACCATTAGAGGATAATTTCATCTTAATACGAATTATCGATGAAGGTTGTGGCATTCCAGAAGATCGTATCTCCCGTCTAGGCGAACCTTTTTATAGTTTAAAAGAAAAAGGCACAGGACTAGGATTAATGATGTGTTACAAAATAATTGAAGAACATCATGGTAAATTACACATTTCAAGCGAATTAAATAAAGGTACAATTGTTGATATTGAGCTACCACTTTCTTCATCTCATCTTGCAATCCAGTCTTAAATAAAAAAGAAGCATCTGCTAATGGTTAGCAGATGCTTCTTTTTTAAAATACTTTATCATACCACTCTTTTGCTTTTTCTACTTCACCCATCGTTAATTGATGCCCTCGATTTTCCCAATGCATTGTTACATTCGCGTTTGCATTTTCTAATAGTATCTTCAATTCCTCTGACTCTGCTGATGAACAAATTGGGTCATTTGTCCCAGCAGCAATAAACACAGATTTCCCTGCTAAATTTGCTAATTGCATTCCTCTTCTTGGTACCATTGGGTGATGAAGCACAGCACCTTTCAATGCATTTTCGTAATGGAATAATAAGCTTGCTGCGATATTTGCCCCATTCGAATAACCGATAGCTACAATGTTATTTCTATCGAATTTATATTCTTTAGCCGCTTCATCTAAAAATTCATTTAATTCCTTCGTACGGAAAATTAAATCCTCTTCATCAAAAATGCCCTCTGCTAATCGGCGGAAGAAACGCGGCATCCCATTCTCTAACACATTTCCCCTAACGCTTAATACCGACGCTTCCGGATCAACTATTTCTGCAAGTGGTAGTAAATCTAATTCATTACCACCTGTGCCATGAAGTAATAACAACACTGGTTTTGACGTATCTTTTCCTTTTTGAAAAACATGTTTCATCATAATCCTTTTCCCCCTTCAATCACTTTAATCTAAATTTCTCACTTCAAATGGTAAAAGCGTTTGTTCAATCTGTTTTCTATGTTGTTCATATTGTTCCGGTAACTTTAATTCCTCACCCATCGTCTCTAACGATTCATCATGAGCGAAACCAGGAGGATCTGTTGCAATTTCAAATAAGATTTCACCATGTTCTCTAAAATAAATCGCGTTAAAATAATTTCGATCTTGTACAGGAGTTACGTGATATCCAAAACGCGACACATGCTCTTTCCAGTCTAGCTGATCAGCATCGTCACTCGCTCTCCAGGCAATATGATGAACTGTGCCAACGCCCATTTGGCCACGACCGATTGTTGATAATTTCAAATCAATAATATTTCCAATGTCAGCAGAAGAACGGAATCGAACAAATTCACCCTCTTCTCCAATTTTCTCAAGACCCATAATATGTTCTAACAATTCAGCTGTTTTTTGAGGCTGTGTAGATAAAAGAACAGCACCTCCAAACCCTTTAATTGCTACTTCTGGTGTAACTTCTCCAAAACTCCAATTATTTAATTCGCCTTTTTCTCTTTCAACTAATTCTATATGCAAACCATGCGGATCATCAAATTCTAAATACTGCTCTCCAAAACGAGTCATTTTTGTATACGAAACATCGAATTTTTCTAATCTATTTTCCCAAAACTCCATTGCACCTTTTGGTACAACGTAAGATGTAATTCCTACTTGACCATCTCCAATAATACCTTGACGAGCACCTGCCCATGGGAAAAACGTAATAATTGTTCCAGGCTTTCCTCCTTCATTTCCAAAATAAAGATGGTACGTACCTGGATCATCAAAATTCACTGTTTGTTTCACTAAACGTAACCCCAATACACCAGCATAAAAGTCTACATTTTCTTGTGGATGCCCTACAATCGCTGTAATATGATGGATTCCCATTGTTTTCTTTTCCATTTCTTCCACTCCTTTTTTATTTCATTATAAAAATTCTTTTACATTTAAATTCATTATTCATTTTGTCCATGCTACAAAGTAAAATCCGTCATTATAATTTTATCTCGAATTCGAGATATTAATCACAAAATTACGTATCGGCGTCTAACCTATTGAATTATCTCGAATTCAAGATAATTCACAAAAAATATTTGTTCGATTTATAACCATAATAAATTTTCATTATGAACATTATTTATCTCGAACTCAAGATTTATTATAAGTTACTTATTTTTTATTGTCAATAAGTCCTTACTTTCATTTTTCTTGTTTTCACTTATGGTTCCCTACCTTAACAAACATTTTTTGTTATTTCAAGTGAACGAGCACTTTTCATTACATGTGAAAACCTTTATAAACGCCTTTATCCCAGTGGATTACAATGATTTTTCAAGAAATTAAAGTAATAATATTCAGAAAATTAAAGAGTGTTTTTTCACACCTTATTTTCATTCCTTTACCCGATAAATTTTAAAAACTAAAAGCCATACAAATGTATGACTTTTAGCTTATTGACGTCTCAAATTTTGCTTTCTCTACATATACTTTACGAAATTTCATATAGCATCCAATACGCCAAGGTACTATATAACAAACCGCAAGAGTGTAGAAAAGAATGCCGATTGACTTTGGATCTAGACCTTGTAAATGTCTTCTAAAATAAGCACGTAAAAGAACGATAACTAAAAATGTAGCAATAAAAGCGATACTTTTTTTTGCATAAATTTGACCATCTTCTCTGACTTCATACCCACTTAAAATAATAAGTGGAATTGACAATAACAGTCCGATCCCAGCAGCTATACCAATTTGCCAACCAGCAAGTTGTATCGGTGCTGCGTATAAAGAAAAACCTGGTAATAAGAAGAATAATGGCAATAGTAGTCGTCTTCCTTTATTATTAATTGGTCGATTCATAGAGCGTATGCGTCTAAATATAACGAGCCCTATGACGAGTAAAAAAATTGTAATACTGTACGAACCTTGCTGCAAGTGAATCTCTCCCTAAAAATAGTCATTTTCAAAAATACTCCCCTATTATACTCCTAATTTTTCCAAAAATATAATTATTCCTCTAAAAAATCTTACACATCAAATATACTTTTAGGTTTGATTTACTATAGGAAACAATTCCGAAAGAGGAACTACTCTCCCCACCTCGTCTTTAAACACAATATGCTCTCTAGTTAAATGGCGCGGGCTCTTCACTCCCGCCGCTGCCGCTAATGAAAATAAACTATATCTCATACTAATAATATAATTCATGACTCGCCACTTCTTCTCATACGGATCTAACGCTTTTTGATAATGCGGATTCGTCGTGGCTACACCAGATGGACATTGACCAGAATTACATTGAAGGGCCATAATACAGCCACTTGCCATCATAAACCCACGGGCTGAACTTACAGCATCCGCCCCAATCGCTAAAGCAATCGCCACTTTATCTGGTGTGATTAATTTACCCGATGCAAATACTTTAAACTTGTTACGGACACCATAATGGTTTGCTGTATCAATAAATGTAAGTAATGCTGGAATAAGCGGCAGTCCCATACAATCTGCCATCGATTTATACGTTGCCCCTGACCCGCCTTCTGAACCGTCGATTGTAATAAAATCTGGGTAAATGTTTAGTTCTTTCATTGTTTTTATTAAATCTTCCAAAGGCTCCTGCTGACCAATTACAATTTTCATTCCAACTGGTTTACCGCTGTTTTCTTGCAACTGTTGAATAAAACAAAGTGTATCCGCTGCATTCTTTAAAAATGAAAATCGATTCGGTGAATTAATCGTCTCTCCCTTTCGAACGTTGCGAACAAAAGCAATTTTCTCATTTACCTTTTGTCCCTCTAAATGACCACCACGTATTTTAGCACCTTGCCCAAATTTTAATTCGAATGCTCTAATATTACTTTCTTTCGCTTTCTCCATGAATTTTCCCATTGAAAAATTACCGTCTTCATCACGGTATCCAAATAACCCTGGACCAATTTGCGCAACGATACTCGCTCCTGTATGTAAATGTTCTGGAATAACGCCACCTTCACCCGTATTAATCCACGATCCGCCTGCCATTTTTGCTCCAAAACCACTCGCTAAAATATAATTTTCTCCAATCGCACCGTAAGAAGTCGCAGATGCACCAAACATGCCATGTAGCTTCCACGGATATTTACGGTTCTCACCGACTATAATTGCATCATCTTCTTCGTACAGCCAAAGATTCGTTGTATCCGCTGTCAATTTTTCTCTTCTTGAAAATAACCCTTCTTTATGAATCACGTACTTTTTACCTTCCCGCTCTTGCGTGAGATTCACACTTAATTCCTCAGTTAATATCGGAAATAATGTATTAGCAATATAATATCCAGAAGCTTCAAAATCTCGTTTTGATCCAAAACCAAGTATTTCAGAGCGATATTTCGCTAAAAACATAACACTTTGAAAATCATAACGTGAGAAAGGCTTTCCATCCGTATCATGATCAAACCAATATTGTCGGAATTCAGGCCCTATCTTTTCCAGTAAGTAGCGCATTCTTCCTAAGTACGGATGTAATTTTAAAATAGAATGGTGTGTTCGTTTTTTTATAAAAAATGTAATGATAAAAAAGACGATTAAAAGCAACATTAAAAATAGTAATATACTAATAATAACGAGTAGCGTTTCACTCATCCCGCTTCCCCCTATGAAATTCCATAATAAAAGGAGAACACTCGATGTGCTCTCCTTTTATCTTTATTCATACTAACGTAGCAAGATGCTCTTTCGCGTCATATTCAACTAAACTTTCAGCGTGTTTAATTCGATGAACAAAGTCTGGATTAGCAATTAACGGTCTTCCGAATGCCGCTACATCAATCGTTCCTTCTTGCAACGCTTCTTCGGCCTCTTTCGGATTTAAATTACCAACCCCAACAATCGTACCATCCCAATATTTTCTTACTAGTTGATGAAAATTCTTTCCACCAGCAATCTCTTGCGTATAATTCATCGTTGAAGGATGGATCATCGTTAACCCAACCTCTTTAAACATATTTATGAACGTTTCAATTGCAAACTCAGGGTTTTCCCACATATAAGTAGGATTATCACCTTTGAAAGCAGAGAAACGAAGAAGTGTTTTATTAGCTCCAACAGCTTCTATTACAGCCGCCGTTACTTCTTTCATAAACGTTAACCTTTGTTTTAAATCACCACCATATTTATCTGTTCGCTTATTCGCAAACTCATACGTAAATTGATCGATTAAATATCCGTGTGCACCGTGAATTTCTACTCCATCAAATCCAGCTTCGATCGCATTTTTCGCAGCTTGTGCGTATTGACCGATCACTTCTTGTATTTCTTCTAACGTCATTGCTTCTGGCGTATCAAACGGTTTACGAAAGCGTGGAACATTTCCCTCTGCAGCGATAGCCGATGGTGCTTGTGGCATTTGACCACCAATTATTTCATGATGACTCATACGCCCAACATGCCATATTTGAGCAATAATCGTCCCGCCTTCTTTATGTACTGCCTCTGTAACAGGTTTCCAAGAATCGATTTGTTCTTGTGTATAAATACCTGGTACTCCTGGATTTCCTTTTGCTCTCGGACTAATGACAATTCCTTCTGTAATAATTAGTCCAATTCCATCCGCAGCACGTTTTCTGTAGTACTCCACTACATCAGCACCAACTACTCCAGTCTCATTATCTGCAAAGCATCTTGTCATCGGTGCCATCACTATACGATTACGAAGAGACCAAGCTCCAACTTGAATTGGATCAAACAACTTTGTTTCTTCAACGTTTTCAAAAAATCCCCCTGCATTTACATTTGTTCCTTCATAAATACTCGCTGCTTTATTACTTGAACTTGTCATTTTTCTTCCCCCCTAAAAAATCTTACTATAATCGCATCATACTTACTTTTAGATAGTAACGTCAATTTTTACGACTTTATAACAAAAAATTCGAATATTCAAAAAATAAAACGCTGTAAATAATATTAAAAAGGTTTCCTTAGGAGGAAACCTTTTTTGTTGACCATATATGGCTGTCAATTCGTTTATCTCTTTAATAAAAAAACACCTTATCAATAGAAGTGAAAATGGTTCAGTATTCTTCTAAAAATAATAACTTATATACCTAAAACAATGAAAGCCCTACCTCTCTTTCATCCTTACGGCTCCTCGTCCGTGCCAGTGTGAATCAGGATTGCAAAAATCAAGTAACTATTTTATCGAAGTATTCAATTAAACTTCGAACATTCATAAATGAAATTAAAAAATAAAAATGGATTTGATTGTAGTAATAACAATAGAGGTAATGCTCTAAAAGTGGTTTGAAAGAGTTGAATGTCTTTGAAATGATAAATTTTCTATAATTATGTTCCCAAAAAATTCAAGATCTTTTTTGGGATATAATACATTATTTGTAATGAACCTTAACAAAAGCTTTTTATCTGATTTTCTGTGATACCTTCAATTAATCCCAGTTCACTAATCAAAAATTCATATGCGTTATCTAACATCTTCTTTTCGCTTGCATTAAGTGCTTTTTCTTTCTGTATACGCATTAAATCACGCACAACTTCAGCACCTTCTTGCATTTTACCCGTCTTTATTTTATCAGTGTTCAATTTATACCTTTGTTTCCACGTAAGTAATCTATCTGATTCCCCATGTTGAAAAATATCCATTATGTGTGCTAATGCGGTTATATCCGTAACTGGTCGTATATTCGAATTCAATATTCTCCCTGCTGGAATCATTAGTTCCATATTACTAGCCGACATTTTTATAACATAATACTGTTGTTTTTCTCCTGAGATTTCCTTCTCTTCTATGGCTTTAATTATACCTGCTCCCTGCATTGGATAAACAATATTATCACCAATTTGAAACAAATAATCCACCTCCATATATGGTAACCTTCTCAAGCTTAACATACTTTTAGTTTTTAGCAAAATTTTTTTATTTTATCACAAAATTATTTTACGAGTCAATACTTCAGAAGCAAGAAATTAAATTTACACAATACACTATAAAAATCGCAATTCCATTAACGGTTCCACACACATTCATTCTCCTTTAACACAAAAACACATCACTACATTTAAGTAGTGATGTGTTTTTGATAAGGCATAAATAAATATCTACTTTTCCGTCTATATACTAACCTGTTTGCTAACTGTTTCCCTCGCTAAAAGAAAACTCATAATCACTTGCGCTGCTACTCTACTCGTCATATCTCTGAAATCAAGAGTTGGATCAATCTCTACTATATCCATCCCTTGAACGAGCGATTCTTTACCAAGGAATTCAATCGCATCTAGTAAAGTCGTACTATCCATCCCACCAGGCCCAATTGCTGGACAACCTGGTGCAAACGCTTGGTCTAGCACATCCATATCAAGAGAAATATAAATAGAAGTCACACCTTGATTTCTTAATACTTCAATACTTTCCGTGATAATATCTTTTATTTCTCGCTCTCGTACGTCTTTCATTGTATACACTGTTACACCATGCTCTATTGCATATTCATGGTACGCACGTGCATTAGAAAAATTACGAATTCCAATTTGAACAAGTTGTTTCCCTGCAATGACATCATTTTCTAGTAAACTACGGAATGGTGTACCATTTGACGAGCCTCCATCATCTAAATTACGTAAATCATGATGAGCATCAAATTGAATAATTCCGACCTTCCCTTTACTGTTTGCAAAACCTGTTATACTCGGAAAACTAATCGAGTGGTCACCGCCAAGAACGATTGGTATCATGTTCGGGTTTACTTTCGTTACATGCCCAACTGTTTTCGCAATTCGTTTATGACTTTCTTTTATATCCGTCACATGCATCGTAATATCGCCGCAATCATATAAGACACTTTCTTTCATATCGTGTTCTTCTGTAATTGCATATGTGCTATATGCATCTAACATCGCACGAATTGTTTTTGGCGCAAAACTCGCTCCTGAATGACTAATAGACGGTTTAGAAAGGGGTGCTCCAATTAAGGCAGCACCGAATATTTCCACACCTTCCTCCCAATCTTTAATCATCTCACTCCATTTCGTCACTTCACGATCAATAAACTTTGCATTTTTCTTTAAATAGTGGCCGTGCTCCACGATTGTTCACCTCTTGTATATGCAATATTACCATTCTTCCATACTGTATTCACATGACTTACGCCGTAATGATACGGTACGTAAGCATAATTGTAAGCATCCCATAAAACTAAATCTGCCTTACGACCAACTCTAATTTTCCCAGCTACATCACCACGGTTAATGGCATATGATGAGTTAACCGTTACGGCATTCCAAACTTCTTCTGGTGTCATTTTCAATTTTAGCATCGCAATGCTCATAATAAGCTGAATATTTTCAGTTGGACAGCTACCTGGGTTAAAGTCTGTAGCTAACGCAACTGCAACACCTTCATCAATCATTTTACGTCCACGAGCAAAGCTTTCTTTATTTAAATAGAAAGTTGTTCCTGGTAATAAAGTTGCTACTGTATTAGAATTTGCAAGCATTTCAATTCCTTTATCAGAAGCACCAACTAAATGGTCCGCTGATGCTGCACCGATTTCTGCCGCTGCTTCCGCACCACCAAGAGGGTCGATTTCATCTGCATGAATTTTCACATCAAAGCCAAGCTCTTTCGCTTTTAATAAAAATTCTTTTGATTCTTCTACAGAGAACACACCTGTTTCACAGAAAATATCAACGAACTCCGCTAATTGCTTCTCTTTCATTTCTGGTAGTAGGTCTAACATCCATTGTAAAAATTCTTTCGATCTACCTTTATACTCTTTCGGAACTGCATGAGCACCTAAAAATGTTGAAACTAAATCGATCGGATGCTCTTTTTGTAATTGTGCTGTTGCCTCTAATTGTTTCCATTCCGTCTCATCATCTAATCCGTAACCACTCTTCGCTTCTACAGTAGTAACTCCGAAAGATAGCATACGGTCTAAATGGAATTTCGCTTTTTGAACAAGTTCTTCTTTCGACGCCTGTTTCGTTGCATTTACAGTTGAAAGTATGCCTCCGCCTTGTTCTAAAATTTCTAAGTACGGAACTCCTTGTAGTTTTAGTGCGATTTCATTTTCACGAGATCCACCAAATACAAGATGAGTATGCGGGTCAACAAGACCAGGAGAAACCATTTTCCCGCCGCAATCAATAACTTCTCTCGCTTGTAATCCTTTCGCTTCTTCCGCTGTTCCAACGAAAGTAATTACACCATTTTCAATTCCAACCGCACCGTTTTCGATAACAGGAAGCGTGTTCATCGCTTCCCGTCTTAACAAGCCATCTTCTTGATCCATTGTTAGTAATTGACCGATATTTATTAGTAAAGTGTCCAGCATGTTTTCTCCTCCTTATTTCATCATCGGAATGTTAACGCCTTTTTCTTTCGCAGTTTCCACAGCTAAGTCATACCCTGCATCCACGTGACGAACAACACCCATACCAGGGTCAGAAGTTAATACGCGCTCAATTCGTTTTGCTGCTGCTTCTGTTCCATCTGCAACGATAACCATTCCCGCATGAAGTGAATAACCCATACCAACGCCACCACCGTGGTGAACAGATACCCAGCTTGCACCGTTTACACTATTAATTAATGCATTTAAAATTGGCCAGTCAGCTACTGCATCACTACCATCTTTCATCGCTTCTGTTTCACGGTTTGGAGATGCTACTGATCCACAATCTAAATGGTCACGACCGATAACGATTGGTGCTGATAATTCACCATTTGCAACCATTTCATTAATGATGCGACCAAATTTCGCACGCTCACCGTAACCAAGCCAACAAATACGTGATGGAAGCCCTTGGAATTCAACTTGTTGACGTGCCATACGAATCCAGTTACATAAATGTTCATTATCAGCGAACTCACGTAAAATTACTTCGTCTGTTTTATAAATATCTTCTGGATCACCAGAAAGTGCTACCCAGCGGAATGGTCCTTTTCCTTCGCAGAATAATGGACGGATAAATGCTGGAACGAATCCTGGGAAATCGAATGCATTTTTCAAACCTTCATCGAAAGCAACTTGGCGAATGTTATTTCCGTAATCAAATGTAATTGCGCCTTTTTCTTGCATAGCAAGCATTGCTTCCACATGTTTTGTCATACTTTCTTTTGATAATTGTACGTAGCGTTCTGGATTTTCTTCACGAAGTTTCGCTGCTTCTTCTAACGTGTAGCCTACTGGAATATAACCGTTTAATGGATCATGAGCAGATGTTTGATCTGTAACTAAGTCTGGTGTAATATTGCGCTTCACTAGTTCTGGTAAAATTTCTGCCGCATTTCCTAATAAACCAATAGAAATCGGTTCTTTCTTCTCTTTATACTCGTTCGCAACCGTTAACGCTTCTTCTAATGATTCTGTATACATATCACAGTATCTCTTTTCAATACGACGATCGATGCTGCGCTTATCAACATCAATAGCAATGACAACACCGCCGTTCATCGTTACAGCAAGAGGTTGTGCACCACCCATACCACCTAAACCAGCAGTAAGTGTTAATGTACCTTTTAATGAACCATCGAAATGTTGACGAGCTGCTTCACCAAATGTTTCATATGTTCCTTGTAGAATCCCTTGCGTTCCAATGTAAATCCAGCTACCAGCTGTCATTTGTCCGTACATCATAAGACCTTTTTTCTCTAGTTCTCGGAAGTGATCCCATGCCCATCAACTTAAAAGTGTTAACTATCCCCAAAAGTAAAAAATGCCATCCTTTCTTTATATTCGTGATAGAATATAAAGAAATTGAATGTTTTTTCTTAATATTAGG